>JAKLLI010000365.1 GCA_023150195.1 Azonexus sp. | reverse complement strand
CTCGGGCAACAGGCGATCATTGCCCTGGGCGTCACGGCCATGATGTGGCGTGCTGCGCAAGGCGTGGTCGATGGACGAATGAGCATCGGCGATCTGGTGCTGGTCAACGCTTTTCTGATTCAGCTCTACATGCCGCTGAATTTTCTCGGCATCGTATACCGCGAAATTCGTCAGGCGCTGACCGATATCGAGCGGATGTTTACCTTGCTTGGCGAGCACCGGGAAATTGCCGATGCGGAGGATGCTGAAGCCCTGGACACCCAACAGCCCCTGGCCGTCGAGTTTGCTGCGGTCGACTTTCACTACGAGGCAAATCGCAGCATCTTGCGGGGCTTGTCCTTCACGATCCCCGCGGGAAAAACCGTGGCTGTGGTCGGTCATTCCGGCGCCGGCAAATCGACGCTTTCCCGGCTGCTGTTCCGCTTCTACGATGTCACCGGCGGCAGCATTCGCATCAATGGCCAGGACATTCGCCGTCTGAGCCAGCACAGCCTGCGTTCGGCCATCGGCATCGTGCCGCAGGACACGGTGCTGTTTAACGAAAGCATTCTTTACAACATCCGCTACGGGCGGCCAGCCGCCACCCTGGAGGAAGTCCAGGCGGCCGCTCAGGCCGCACGCCTTCATGAATTCATCGCAACGCTCCCCCAAGGCTACGACACGCCCGTGGGTGAGCGCGGCCTGAAGCTTTCCGGTGGCGAGAAGCAGCGGGTGGCGATCGCGCGTGCCCTGTTGAAAAACCCGCCCATCCTCATTTTTGACGAGGCCACGTCGGCGCTGGATTCGGCAACGGAAAGAGCGATTCAGGCGGAACTGGAACTGGCGGCGGCGGGACGGACTGCGCTCATCATCGCACACCGTTTGTCCACCGTCATGAACGCTGACCGCATCCTGGTCATGCAGGCCGGGCAGTTGATCGAGCAGGGCAGCCACCATGAATTGCTGGCCATCGATGGCGAATATGCCCGCATGTGGTACTTGCAGCAGCGCGAGGCACAGCGAGAATCTGGCAAAAACGCCGTCACATGATAGGATTCGCGGTTAATTGCCTCAGCTGGGGCCAATCTCGCCCGCCAAGGGTGCCCAAAACCGAGCCGGACAGAAGTGCAGCGATGATTCAAGCGAACGTACTCGTTGTGGACGATGAAGCGATCAACCTGGAAATCGTCCAGGGTTATCTCTCATCGGAGGCTGGTTTTCAGGTGTTGGCGGCCGAAGGGGGCGAGCAGGCCTGGCAGTTGTTGCAAGACGCCAGTAACCGGGTCGATGTGATCCTGCTGGATCGGATGATGCCCGGTCTCGACGGACTCGCCTTACTCAAGCGCATCAAGTCCAACGCCCGCCTGTCCGGGATTCCGGTCATCATGCAAACAGCTGCTATCTCGCCATCACAAATTCGCGAGGGCCTGGAGGCCGGTGCCTATTACTACCTGACCAAGCCGTATCGCCCCGACGATCTGCTGGCCATCGTCCATGCGGCGCTTTCCGACAGCGCGGCACGCGACGAATTGAAGCGCCAGCTGGATCAGCATCTGGATTCACTGCGTTTGCTCAATCGGGCAGAATTCCGCATCCGAACCCTCACCGAGGCCGCTCAGTTGGCCGCACTGGTCGCGCAAACCTGCCCCTGTCCGGACAAGGTGGTCATGGGCCTGTCCGAATTGCTGATCAATGGCATCGAGCATGGCAACCTGGGTATCAGCTACGCCGAAAAGACCCGCCTGAAACGCGAGGAACGGTGGCTGGAAGAGATTCAGCATCGGCTCGCACTACCTGAGCATCGGCACAAAGTGGTTCAGCTTGATTTCCAGCGTTTCGATGACGAAATCGTGGACGCTTCCTCGAAATGGATCCTGGCCGCGCCTGCGATCCCAATGGCCGCGGCATTGCACTTGCCCGGATGCTGAGTTTTTCCAGCATCGAATATGAAGGCAAAGGCAATATTGTCATTGCCCGTATCGCCTGCTCGGCAACGCCGGCACTGGAGGCCGCCGCGTGAACGCCACATTTGACAAAATGAAGGTGCTGGCGGCTGATGACAACCGTACCAATCTGCACATTCTTCAGGTCTTTCTCAAGAAGCTTGGCCATGAGGTCATTCTCGCCGAGAACGGGGAAGTTGCCGTTCAGCGTTTTCTGGCCGATCAGCCGGACCTCGTCTTGCTCGACATCATGATGCCGATCATGGACGGCTTTGAGGCCGCCCGCCAGATCAAGGCCCTCAGCAAGGAACGCTGGGTGCCCATCATTTTCCTTTCGGCGCTCAATCGCGACGAAAATCTGGTCGAGGGGTTGGAAGCTGGCGCTGACGATTATCTGACCAAGCCCATCAACTTTGTCGTTCTCGAAGCCAAGCTGCGCTCAACCCAGCGCTCGCTGGCGATGCAGCAAGCCGCCATCAATGCACTGGAACGGCTGCAGGCGATTTCCGACAATGTGCTGGATGCCATCATCACGACCGACGAGCGCGGCGTGATCGCTTCGGTCAACCGGGCCAGTGAGCGCATTTTCGGTTGGCCCGCCAGCGAATTGCCGGGAAAACCCCTGACAAGCTTACTGCCGGTCGACGGCAACGATGCCCTGAAAAACGAGCTACGGCAGCGTGATGGGGCCAATCGTGCTGCTGAAAACGAAGGCGTCGCCCTGCACGCAAGGGGCCACCGCTTCCCGGTCACGATTGGCGTGACTGCGGTCGACCTTGAGGGACGGCAGATTTTCGTCTGCGTCGTCAGAGACATCTCGGAACGTAAGCAAGCGGAAATCAAACTACGGGAGAACGCCGCACAACTGCAGGCCTATTTCGACCACAACCAGAATGAGCAGCAACTGGCCCTTCGGCTCATGGAGAAACAGTTGCACCGGGCCGGGCTCAAGGATAACCGGGTCAAATACAAAGTCATTGCTACGGAAAATTTCAGCGGCGATGTGGTTGCGGCTGCCCGCTCCCCCGAAGGCAAACTCTACGCCATGCTGGCCGACGCCACGGGACATGGGCTCTCGGCGGCCATCAGCGCCTTGCCTATCCTGACGCTCTTTTACCGGATGACACGGCAAAATCAGCCGATCCAGGAGATCATTCTGGAGATGAACCGGCAACTGAAGGAATCCATGCCGGTGGGGCGTTTCGTTGCAGCCACGCTGGTATCGCTGGACGATGCCCAGCGCAGGGGTGAGGTCTGGGTCGGCGGGACGCCAGAAGTCTATCTTTTCGATCGCTGGGGCCGCACCCGCCAAAGTTTCCCATCCGACAACCTGCCCCTGGGCATCGTGGGTAACGAGTCACTGGCGTGTGAACCGGTCACCTTCGATTGGGAGGCCGAGAGCCAGGTGATGCTCTACTCGGATGGCTTGCTTGAAGCCACCAACGCCGCCGGCGTACAGTTCGGCGGTGAACGCCTTTTGGCCGCCGCGGCCAATACCGCGCCGGATATCCGCTTCCAGGCCATCGATCAGGCGTTAGCGAAACATCTCGGGGCTGAAAGCGCAGCGGACGATGTTTCGATCATGTTGATCGACTGCGCGTAAGGGCGTTTTACCACCTCCGCGCTGCTCACTCTCCGGAAATAAGAAAGGCCGGGAATCCCGGCCTTTCTTGTGTCACGTACAGCGATTACTGATCGCTACCGTCATCAGCCACTTCGACGGCTTCAGCCGGCTCCGGACGATCCAGCAACTCGACGAAAGCCATCGGTGCGTTATCGCCGTTGCGGAAGCCGCACTTGAGGATACGCAGGTAACCGCCCGGACGGGTGGCGTAGCGCGGCCCAATTTCAGCAAACAACTTGACGACGATCTCGCGATCGCGCAGGCGATCGAAGGCCAGACGCTTGTTCGCGAGCGTCGGGTTCTTGCCCAGGGTGATCATCGGTTCGACAACACGACGCAGTTCCTTGGCTTTCGGCAAGGTGGTCTTGATGGCCTCATGGCGCAGCAAGGAAACAGTCATGTTGCGCAGCATCGCCAGGCGATGACTGCTGGTGCGCCCTTGACAGCCTGAACCGGAAGAAGGCTTACGCCTTCTCCAGTCCTGCAGGCGGCCAATTCTCCAGTTTCATGCCAAGCGTGAGCCCGCGCGCAGCCAAAACTTCCTTGATCTCGTTGAGCGACTTGCGGCCGAGATTCGGCGTCTTGAGCAGTTCGTTTTCCGTGCGCTGGATCAGGTCGCCGATGTAGTAAATATTCTCGGCCTTGAGGCAGTTAGCGGAACGAACGGTCAACTCGAGGTCATCCACCGGGCGCAACAACACAGGATCAACCTGTGCGGGCTTGGAAGCCTCTGCCACCGGGGCGGTGCCTTCGAGATCCGCAAAGACGGACAACTGTTCGATCAGGACGCGCGCTGCGTAGCGAATTGCTTCCTCGGGCTCGACAACACCGTTGGTTTCAATATCGACGATCAGCTTGTCCAGATCGGTACGTTGTTCGACGCGAGCGCTTTCAACGGCGTAAGCAACGCGGCGGACCGGGCTGAACGAGGCATCGAGCACCAACTGTCCGATGGTCTTGGCATCGCCAAGATTGCGGACGTTGCCAGGAACGTAACCACGACCCTTTTCGACCTTGATCTCCATAGCGAGCTTGCCGCCGGTAGACAGGTGAGCGATGACGTGTTCCGGGTTGATGATTTCGACGTCGTGCGGCTTCGATATCGCTGGCACGGATCAGGCCTTCGCCTTCCTTGGCCAGCTTCAAGGTGACGGCCTCGCGACCGTGCAGCTTGAAAACGATACCCTTGAGATTCAACAGGATATCAACGACATCTTCCTGAACGCCATCAATCGTCGAATATTCGTGCAGCACGCCATCGATGGAAACTTCGGTGGCGGCATAACCGGGCATCGACGAGAGCAGAATGCGACGCAAGGCGTTGCCGAGGGTATGTCCGTAGCCGCGTTCGAACGGCTCCATGACGACCTTGGCCTCGACCGGCGAGACGCTCTGCACATCGATAATGCGCGGCTTGAGAAGTCCACTGCTTTGCATGGGCTAATTCCTCTGCTTGCGGGTTACTTCGAATAAAGTTCGATGACCAGACCTTCGTTCAGGGTAGCCGGCAGCTCAGCGCGCTGCGGCATGGCCTTGAACGTGCCCTTGCCTTCCTTGACGTCAACGGAAATCCACTCCGGGAAACCGCGAGACTCGGCGGCCTCGAGCGCAGCCTTGCAACGCAGGGAAGCACGAGCGCGATCGGTCAGTTGCACCACGTCACCCGGCTTGACGATGTAAGACGGGATATTGACGCGCTTGCCGTTGACCAGAACGCCATTATGACGAACGATCTGACGGGACTCGGTGCGGGAGGCACCAAAACCCATGCGGTAAGCCACGGAATCCAGACGCGCTTCGAGCAACTGGAGCAGGTTCTCACCAGTCTGGCCCTTGCGACGTTCAGCTTCAGCGAACGTGCGGCGGAATTGACCTTCGAGAACACCATAGACGCGACGAATCTTCTGCTTGGCGCGCAAATGGACGCCATAGTCGGAAAGACGGGCACCGGACTTTTGACCGTGCTGGCCCGGAGCGTAAGAACGACGCTCAATGGCACACTTGTCGGTAAAACACTTTTCGCCCTTCAGGAACAGCTTTTCGCCTTCGCGGCGGCACTGACGGCATTTCGGATCGAGATTACGAGCCACTTGTCTTTCTCCTTAGATGCGGCGCTTCTTGGGCGGACGGCAACCGTTGTGCGGAATCGGCGTCACGTCGGAAATGGCGGTGATCTTCATGCCCAGCGCATTGAGCGCACGCACGGAAGATTCACGACCAGGACCCGGGCCCTTGATGCGAACTTCCAGATTCTTGACGCCACACTCTTGAGCCACTTTGCCGGCGGCTTCAGCAGCAACCTGCGCTGCGAAGGGAGTGGACTTGCGCGAACCGCGGAAGCCTGCACCGCCGGAGGTTGCCCAGGACAGGGCGTTACCTTGGCGGTCGGTGATGGTGATGATGGTATTGTTGAACGAAGCGTGGATGTGGGCGATGCCCTCAGCAACGTTCTTTTTTACCTTTTTG
>JAKLLI010000364.1 GCA_023150195.1 Azonexus sp. | reverse complement strand
CCGCGTCCCACGGTGACCGGCGCGACGAGTTGCGTATCCGAACCGATGAACACATCGTCCTCAATAATCGTTTTGTGTTTGTTGACGCCATCGTAGTTGCAGGTGATGGTGCCGGCCCCCACGTTCACCCGGGCACCGATGTCCGCATCGCCGATGTAGGCCAGATGGTTGGCCTTGGAGCCCGCGCCGATGCGGGTCTTTTTGACCTCGACGAAATTGCCGATGTGCACCTCCGGCCCCAGTTCGGCGCCGGGCCGCAGGCGGGCGTAAGGACCCAACACGCCATCCGGCCCAATTTCCGCGCCTTCGAAATGGCAGAAGGCCGCGATCCGGGTTCCCGGACCAACCTTGACGTTTTTCAAAACACAGTAAGGCCCGATGTGGACCGCATCCCCCAATTCGACCTTGCCTTCAAAGACGCAGCCCACATCGATGGCCACATCGCGGCCATGCTGCAGTGTGCCGCGGATGTCGATGCGTGCCGGATCGGCGAGGCGCACGCCGGCGACCAGGAGTTGGTCGGCAAGGTTGCGCTGGTGCTGGCGCTCCAGTTCGGCCAGTTGCACCTTGCTGTTGACGCCCAGTACTTCCCATTCGCCCAGCGGCTGCGCGGTGCGCACTGGCAGGCCTTCGGCGACGGCACAGGCGACGATATCCGTGAGGTAATACTCGCCCTGGGCATTTTCATTTTTCAGACCCGCCAGCCAGGCGCCCAGACGCGCCGTGGGCATGGCCATGATGCCGGTGTTGACCTCGGCGATGCGTTTTTCTTCGGGCGTTGCGTCCTTTTCTTCGACGATACGCACCACCTCGCCCGCTGCGTTGCGCACGATGCGGCCATAACCGGCGGGATTTGCGAGGTTGACCGTGAGAATGGCCAGTCCGTCTTTTCCGGCTTGCAGCAGGCGCTTCAGGGTATCGGACGTGGTCAGGGGTACATCACCATAGAGCACCAGGGTTTGTTCGGCCTCGGTCAGTTGCGGTAGCGCTTGCGCCACCGCGTGACCGGTCCCCAGTTGCTGCGCCTGCTCGGCCCAGCAAATATCCGCCGCTGCCAGGGTTGACCGCACGACATCGCCGCCGTGTCCGTAAACCACGACCAGGCGCTGGGGCGTGAGGGTTCTTGCGGTATCGATCACATGCTGGGCCAGGGGCTTGCCGGCGATGGGATGAAGCACCTTGGGGAGATTGGAGTGCATGCGCTTGCCCTGTCCGGCAGCGAGAATCACGATATTCATGAGGAGATCCATTCGGTTTTTGTGTGTTTTGCGGCGTCGACCGTCGGGCTTTCGCTCAGGGCGCGCAACGCAAGCAATCGGCATTTTTGCATAAAAAAACCCCGCGGGTCTGAACCGGCGGGGTTTCTCGAGTGCGGTAATGTCGCTTAACGCGGCAAGGTGGTGCTGCCCATCAGGAAGGCATCCACTTCGCGTGCGGCCTGGCGGCCCTCGCGAATCGCCCAGACCACCAGCGACTGACCACGACGCACGTCACCCGCGGCATACACCTTGGCGACATTGGTCTGATAGCAGCCTTCGCCATCGGTCGTGGCCTTGGCATTTTGGCGAGCATCCTTCTCCACACCAAAGGCGTCCAGCAGGCTGCCAACCGGGTTGGTAAAGCCCATGGCCAGGAAAGCGGCATCGCAGGGCAGTTCGAATTCGGAACCGGCGACTTCGGTCATCTTGCCGTCAATCCACTCCAGACGAACGGCCTTCAATGCCTTGACGTTGCCCTTGCCATCATCGACGAAACCCTTGGTGGCCACCGCGAAATCGCGGGTACAGCCTTCGTCGTGGGACGACGAGGTGCGCAGCTTGTACGGCCAGTACGGCCAGGTCAGCGCCTTGTTTTCCTGCTCGGGCGGCATCGGCATCAGTTCGAACTGGGTCACCGAGGCAGCGCCGTGGCGGTTGGAGGTGCCGACACAGTCAGAGCCGGTATCGCCGCCGCCAATCACGACCACGTGCTTGCCCTTGACGTTGATCGGGTTGGCGATGCCTTGCTGGACTTCCTTGTTCTGCGGAATCAGGAATTCGAGAGCAGCGTAGATGCCCTTGAGTTCGCGACCCGGGACCGGCAGATCGCGCGGCACTTCGGAACCGGCGGCGAGGATCACCGCATCGAAATCCTGCTTCAGCTGATCGGCAGAAATCACCTCGGTCGCATCGTTATTGAT
>JAKLLI010000363.1 GCA_023150195.1 Azonexus sp. | reverse complement strand
GTCAAGCACGGTGAAGACGATCCCATCGTCGTCAGCATCGTCGGCAAGGGTGGCGCCCAAGCCACCGAAACCGAAGCTGCCGAGTAATCTCGGACGCGCGCAGTCACGGGCCGCTGCTGGCATGATGCCGGCGGCGGCCTTTTCACTTGCAAAGCCATGAGCACACCGCGCCTGATCGTCGGCCTGGGAAATCCGGGGCCGGAATACGAAGCCACCCGCCATAATGTCGGGTTCTGGTTTGTCGACCGCCTCGCGGCACAACTGCGTATCGACCTCGCCCCACAAGGCAAATTTTTCGGGAAGGCCGGACGGGCGGGAGAGCTTTGGCTACTTCAGCCGACCACCTTCATGAACCGTTCAGGCCAGTCGGTCGCTGCGCTGGCCAATTTTTACAAGATTTCGCCGGCAGAAATTCTGGTCATTCACGATGAACTGGACATCCCGCCGGGCGGCATACGCCTCAAGCAGGGCGGCGGCAATGGCGGACATAATGGCCTGAAAGACATTCAAGCCAAACTGGGCACCCCGGATTTCTGGCGCCTGCGCCTGGGGATCGGCCACCCGCGCAGCCTGGGCCTCTCCCAACAGGTCGTCGATTTCGTTTTGCATCAACCACGCAAGGAAGAACAGCCGGACATCGAGCATGCGCTCGACCGTTGCCTGCTTGCCTGGCCCAAAATTGCCGCCGGTGACTTCGCCGGCGCCCAACAACAGTTGCACGGCAAAGCCGTCTAAGGAGTCCTCATGTCTTTGAAATGCGGCATCGTCGGTTTGCCCAACGTCGGCAAATCCACCCTGTTCAATGCGCTGACCAAGGCCGGCATTGAAGCGGCCAACTACCCTTTCTGCACCATCGAACCCAATGTCGGCATCGTCGAGGTGCCGGATCCGCGTCTGGCCAAGCTCTCGGAAATCGTCAAGCCGCAGAAAATTCAGCCGGCCATCGTCGAATTCGTCGACATCGCTGGTCTGGTCGCCGGCGCCTCCAAGGGCGAAGGTCTGGGCAACCAGTTCCTTGCCAACATCCGGGAAACCGATGCGATCGTGCACGTTGTCCGCTGCTTTGACGACCCGAACGTGATTCACGTTTCCGGCAGCGTCGATCCCATTCGCGACATCGAAGTCATCGACACCGAATTGGCGCTGGCCGACATGTCGACCGTGGAAAAGGCGCTCAACCGTTACAAGCGCCCGGCCAATTCCGGCGACAAGGAAGCCAAGATTCTGGTCGCCGTGCTGGAAAAGTGTTTTGCCCAACTCGACCAGGGCAAGGCGGTCCGCGCACTCAACCTCTCCAAGGAAGAATGGCTGAGCCTCAAGCCCTTCTGTCTGATCACCGCCAAGCCGGTGCTCTATGCCGCCAACGTCGCCGAAGATGGTTTTGCCGATAACGCCTTGCTGGCCAAAGTGGAAGCCCATGCCGCCGCCGAAGGCTCGCAGGTGGTTGCGCTGTGCGCGGCCATCGAAGCGGAAATCGCCGATCTGGACGACGCCGACAAGGTCGACTTCCTGGCCTCCATGGGCCTGCAGGAAGCCGGGCTGGATCGTCTGATCCGCGCCGGCTACAAGTTGCTCGGCCTGCAGACCTACTTTACCGCCGGGGTCAAGGAAGTCCGCGCCTGGACCATCCATGCCGGCGATACCGCCCCGCAGGCAGCCGGCGTCATCCACACGGATTTTGAACGCGGCTTCATTCGTGCGCAGACCATCGCCTTCGATGACTTCATCACCTTCAAGGGCGAAAGCGGCGCCAAGGAAGCCGGCAAAATGCGCGCAGAAGGCAAGGAATACGTGGTCAAGGACGGCGACGTGCTGAACTTCCTGTTCAACGTTTAACCTGCTGCAAAAACCGGGGTCCTCACCCCTGCCCATCAAGCCCCCGCCCGCGGGGGCTTGTGCGTCAACCGAGACTAAACCGCCTCATGCGGCGGCAAGGCCAGCCGCTTTTCGCTGGCTTCCGGCAGAACATCTACCGTGGCACCCGCCTGGCGCTGACGACGCAAGGCCTCAATTTCGGCCAGCAATTGCCGGCGCTCTGCTTCCAGATCGCGAATCTGCCGGGTCTTGCGATACCCCCGCCATTGCCGCCTCAGCGTGGCCGGCGTCGACAGCAAACCGACGATCAAGGCCCCCAGCAACATCGCTAGCAAAAACACCAGCGCCAGCGATCCCTCGAACTGC
>JAKLLI010000362.1 GCA_023150195.1 Azonexus sp. | reverse complement strand
AAATCAAAACGCCCGCCCCCCCCGGCACCCCCTTGCTCGCGCTTGCCGTTGGCCTCCACGATCACCGACACCGAACAGCGCACCAAGGGCCGGATATCCGCGGCCAGCCGGCCATCGGAGCCCGCCACCAGCATCACCTCATACTCGCCCGCCAGGGAAGCCATGACTTGTACCACCCGCGCATCTTCTGCGCGGGCAAAAGCCTCCAGTCGCTCCAGCAAGCGCACCTTGGCATCAGCCGGGAGGGAGGCAATCGGGTCCTGAGGCAAATACAGGGCATGCGCTGCGGTCGACCGGCGAAATGCCGGCAAAACGCCGTTTTGTCCCGCATCAGCAATCGCCCGCACGGCAGCAGCGGCATCATTCAGGGCGCGAGCGCTGATATCGTCGGAATAGGCAAATGCCGTTTTTTCGCCAGACAGGGCGCGCACCCCCACCCCTTGATCGATGTTAAAGCTGCCGGATTTCACAATCCCTTCGTCCAGGCTCCACGCCTCGGAGCGCGAATACTGAAAATACAGGTCGGCGTAATCGACCTGATTGGCCATGATCCGGCCAAAGGTGGCCGACAGATCGCTTTCGCTGAGTGAAAAAGGGGCCAGCAACAGGGCCTCGGCCTGCGCAAAGGCGGTGTTCTGAGCACACGACGCATTCATGGGGACTTCCTCAAAGTTTACGATGGGCAAGCGCCGGCAGGCTCTCGCGGATTTCGGCAATACGCTGATGATCGAGATCGGCAATGACCACCCCCGGCCCCTTGGCCTTGCGGTCGAGAATTTCGCCCCAGGGATCGATGATCATGCTGTTACCGTGGGTCAGGCGGCCATTTTCGTGCTTCCCGCCCTGACCGACGGCAAGCAGATAGCACTGGTTTTCGATGGCCCGCGCACGCAGCAGAATTTCCCAATGGGCACGGCCCGTGGTTTCGGTAAACGCCGCCGGTACCAGAATCAGATCAACGGGGCCCTGCGCACGATACAACTCCGGGAAACGCAGGTCGTAGCAGATTGACAGCAAAATCCGCCCGAAAGGCGTGTCGACCGTGACTGGTGTCTTGCCCGCCTCGATGAAGGTGGATTCGTCATAGGACTCCTCGCCCTTACGAAATCCAAACAGGTGAATTTTGTCGTAACGCGCCACGCACTGTCCCTGATCATCAAAGACCAGGGTGCTATTACGCATCTTGCCCGGCACATCCGCGGGCAACGGAATGGAACCGGCCACCAGCCAGACGCCATGCTGGCGCGCACATTGGCTCAGCCAATCCTGCACCGGGCCACTGCCAAACGGCTCACTGGCCCGGACGCGATCGGCATCGGCGGCGCCAATGATCGGGAAATACTCCGGCAAGACCAGCAGCTGCGCACCTTGTGCAACGGCAGCGTCCACCAGGGTCGCCGCCGTTTTCAGGTTGTCGTGCACACGCGGGCCGGAAACCATTTGCAAGGCGGCGATGCGGCAATTCAACGGACTCATTGGGCGGGCTTCTCCTCGGTCGCAGGCTTGTTGTCGGGCAAGGGTACCTTGTCGACCAACGGTTCGGACCAGGTCCCCGTCACATGATAGCGGTAACTGAACAAGCGACTGAGGGGCCGTTGCAATACGGTATTGGCGACCAGCGCTGCAGCACCGGCCACCGGGTTGATCAGGGCCGCTGTGCCCACTGCTGCGAGGCTCCCCACTTCCGGACGCACCACGACCTTGAAATCCTGCGTCTCACGTTGCAAATCCGTCTCGCCGTCAATCGCGACCTGAACAGCCGGGCCATTCATTATCAGGCCATCGACCGTGCGCATCACCCCGTGCTCGACCGCCAGCTGGCTTTCGATGCTGTCGAAGGCCAAACCGGCGCTGAACAAATCATTGAAATCCAGTGTCAGGCGGCGCGGCAGCGATTGCAGCGAGATCAGCCCTAGCAGGCGTCCCACCCCCGGCTCCAGTTTACGGAACTGTCCCTTTTCTGCCTTGAGCGTCATGGCGCCGCCCAGGGAAGCGTAATCGATGGCGGTCAACGCCCCGTTCCAGCGCAAATTGCCCGCCAGCTTGGCCTTGCCCTGACGCACACTCTCCTCGTAGCCCAAACGCCCAAGCAGGCCGCCGATATCCTGTGCGGTCAGCGTGAAATCCAGTTGTGTGGATTGCAGCGCTCCCCGCTGCCAGGAGCCCTTGCCGTCAAGCTGGCCATC
>JAKLLI010000361.1 GCA_023150195.1 Azonexus sp. | reverse complement strand
CCGGTTTTTGTTTTTAGATCAGCGGCTTGTTTGAGACGAGTACGCCATCTTCATCCGCGTATACATAATCGCCGGGGTGGAAAGTGACGCCGCCGAAGGTCAGTGGCAGATGGCGGTCCCCCACGCCTTTTTTGACGGTTTTTTGCGGATGCGTGTTCAGCGCACGCACGCCGATGTCGATGCCGTTGATGTCGACGGAGTCACGGATGCAGCCATAGACCACGACGCCTTCCCAGCCGTTTTTATGGGCCAGAATAGCCAATTGGTCGCCCACCAGCGCACAACGCATGGAGCCGCCACCATCGATGACCAGGACCTTGCCTTTGCCGTCTTCATTGAAAATTTCGCGGACCAGGGTGTTGTCCTCGAAAATTTTCAGCGTGACGACTTCGCCACAGAAGCTGGTGCGTGCGCCAAAGCGCTGGAACATCGGGGCGACGACGCGAACGGATTGGCCCAGTTCGGATTCGTACTGATCGCACAGGTCGGGGGTTTTGAAGGACATAGGGGTCTCCGGAAATAAAAAAGCCGCGCAATCTTGCACGGCTTTGGATGCGGATGGCAATGGTCAGATGACGGCTTCGGCCTTTTCTTCCTCGAAACAGAGCCGGATTTTTCCATCCGTATCAAGGTCGACCGTGACATGCCCCCCGTTGGCCAGCTTTCCGAACAGCAATTCGTCAGCGAGCGCGGAGCGGATGGTGTCCTGAATGAGCCTTGCCATGGGGCGAGCGCCCATCAGCGGATCGAAGCCCTTGTCGGCCAGCATGTCCTTGACCGCATCGCTGAACTGGGCCTCGACCTTTTTCTCGTGCAGTTGCTCTTCCAGTTGCATCAGGAACTTGTCCACCACGCGCAGGATGATTTCCCGGTCGAGCGGCTTGAACGAGATGGTCGCATCCAAACGGTTACGGAATTCCGGCGTAAACAGGCGTTTGATTTCCGCCATCTCATCGCCCGCTTCCTTGCTTGAGGTAAAGCCCATGCTCGACTTTTGCAGGTCGGCAGCGCCGGCATTCGTCGTCATGATGATCACGACGTTTCGGAAATCCGCTTTGCGCCCGTTGTTGTCAGTCAGCGTGCCGTGATCCATCACCTGCAGCAGGATGTTGAAAATGTCCGGATGGGACTTTTCAATTTCATCCAGCAAAAGCACGCAATACGGTTTTTTGGTGATGGCTTCGGTCAACAGCCCGCCTTGCTCAAAACCGACATAACCCGGCGGCGAGCCGATCAGGCGGGAGACCGCATGGCGCTCCATGTATTCGGACATGTCAAAGCGCTGGAGTTCGATACCCAGGCAGTAGGCCAGTTGCTTGGCGACTTCGGTTTTGCCCACCCCCGTGGGGCCGCTGAACAGGAAGGCGCCGATTGGCTTGCCGGGGTTGCCTAGCCCGGAGCGGGCCATCTTGATGGCCTTGGCCAGCGCATCGATGGCCTTGTCCTGACCAAAGACGGTAGCTTTCAGATCGCGGTCGAGATTCTTCAGGGCGCTGCGATCGTCGAGCGTGACGTGCTGCGACGGAATGCGTGCAATGCGGGCGACGATTTCCTCGATATCCGTTTTGCCAATGGTCTTCTTTTGCTTGGACTTGGGCAGGATGCGTTGGGCAGCACCGGCTTCGTCGATGACGTCGATCGCCTTGTCCGGCAAGTGACGGTCGGTGATGTAGCGGGCAGACAATTCGACGGCAGAAGACAGCGCTGTGGCCGAATACTTGATGCCGTGGTGCGCCTCAAAGCGCGCCTTGAGGCCTTTCAGAATCTCGACGGTTTCCGCCACTGAAGGCTCGCTGACGTCAATTTTCTGGAAACGGCGGGAGAGGGCGCTGTCCTTCTCGAAGATGCCCCGGAATTCGGTATAGGTTGTGGCGCCGATACATTTCATCTGTCCGGACGAGAGGGCCGGCTTCAGCAGGTTGGAAGCGTCCAGCGTACCGCCCGAGGCCGAGCCTGCGCCGATCAGGGTATGGATTTCGTCAATGAACAGGATGGCGTGCGGGTTGTCCTGCAAAGCCTTCAGCACCCCTTTGAGGCGTTGTTCAAAGTCGCCGCGGTATTTGGTGCCTGCCAGCAGCGATCCCATGTCCAGTGCGTAGACATTCGCTTCGGCCAGAATTTCCGGCACCTCGCCCTCGACCACCTTGCGTGCCAGCCCTTCGGCAATGGCCGTTTTGCCGACGCCCGCTTCGCCAACCAGCAGCGGGTTGTTCTTGCGACGC
>JAKLLI010000360.1 GCA_023150195.1 Azonexus sp. | reverse complement strand
TTCGATGGCAAGGACCGCGCGGTGCTCTACGTCATGATTGCCGCCTTGCTGGCCCGCACCGCCCTGCCGCAAATCCTGCCCGAGGCCTATCTGTTCTGGCTGCAACTCTCAGCCGCCTGTTGGCTGATCGCTTTCGGCACGCTGGCGATTCGCTATATTCCCTGGCTCATGCAGCCGCGTATCGACGGCCGGGAACACTGAAGCCATCGCTGGCGTTTAGCGCGGTTTGCGGGCGACCATGCCAATCAGGGCCGAGCGCCCGCAATGACCGCTGCCTTCAGCCAGTTCGTCTTCGTATTCGACCAGTTCTTCGATTAACCAATCCGCAAACCCGGCCCGCAGGATGTCTGGCGTGTAGAGGTTTTCCACGGTCGACGGGCCGCCGGTCCGATATTCGAGCTGCTTCGGGGTATAGCCTTGCAGCACGACGCAGCCGCCGGGCTTGGTCAGCGCCTTGAGCAAGTCAAATTGCCGTTTGCGCAAATCCGGCCCCACAAACTGGATGAAGATGCCGACGACCCAGTCAAATTTGCCAGACAAGTCAGCCGGCGGCCAATCTGCGGCAAACATATCCGCCTCGACAAACTGCACCTGCCGCCCGGCGACCGCTGCCAGCTGGCGCGCCTTGGCCAAGGCCACGGCGGAAATTTCCACCGCCGTCACGTCCAGTCCCAGCCCGGCCAGCCAGACCGAATTGCGTCCCTCGCCATCGGCCACCGACAAGGCCGAGTGCCCGGCCATGAACAAGGATTGGCGATGCGCCAGAAAACGATTGGGTTCGGTGCCGAACAAATAGTTCTCACCGGCCTCCTGATAGCGCTTGCTCCAAATGGCGTTCTGATCCATACCCTGCCTCCGGAAAAATTGCGCGCAATTATCCGCAATTTCCACCGGCTTGCCCAAATCAGACGGACAACATCGCCTGATCCAGCGCCCGGAACATGGCACAGCGCCTGAACACATCCTCGGTGGGCGGCAGCTGTTTCTGGCTGCAGTATTTGGCCACCAGCTTGGCCAGCCCCTTGATGTCGCGTCCCGAGGCCTGCGGGAAAATATCCGGCAGCCGCTCAAGCAGATCGGCGTCTAATGCCAGCCCGAATTGCCCCGCCATCACGCCCCAGATCTTCTTGCGGTCAACGCGATCCGGCGGGTAAAAACGGATCAGCGCGATACATCTCGACACAATGGCTTCGTCGATGTCGTCAACCCGGTTGGTGGTCAGGAAGAGCAGACCGTTGAAGTATTCCAGCACACGCAAAAATACGCCGACCACGGCATTCATCGTGATGTTGTCGTCGCGCTTTTTGATATAGACGTCAGCTTCGTCGATCAGCATGACCGCCCCCCAGCGCTGGGCGCGGGTCAGCACTTCCTTGAGCGCCGTTTCCATGGCCGCAACGTTCAGCCCGAGCTGGCCGGAGTGCACCCGGTAGAGCGGGCGCTGGATGATCTCTGAATACACCTCGGCGGTCAGCGTCTTGCCCACCCCGGGTGGCCCGGCGCAGAGCACGGTGGTCCCGCCCGACTTGCCGGCGACGATGTCGTCCATCAGCACATCCATTTCGGCGGTCAGGATATCGATCAGATCGGTCTGTTCGGGCGGCAGCACCAGCTTGTCCTTGAGTGCCGGCTGGTAGGCGTAGGGTGCCATGTCGTCGACGTGTACCCAGACGTAGTGGTGCAGGTCGAGGTGGAACATCAGCATGTAGAAATGCACCGGCAGTTCGGTGAACAGACCCTTGACAATGCCGGCCTGGGTTTCCTCGATCTCGGCCTCCTCCTTGCCGGACAGGCGGGAATTTCGGGCAACGCGGCGAACGAACTTGGCCAGGATGTCGCCGGTCGCATCGAGCGCCAGCACCCGATCGCCGAGAATACTTTCATCGTTGACCAGTCTCGCCGGGCTGCCGGTTGAGGAGAGGATGATCTGGTCCTTGCGCGAATAGTCGGTGTCGCGATGCGTCGCCGTCGGATTCTCCGCGAAATAGCCGACCCCGGTACCGGAAAATTGCGCACCGTACTGGGCCCGCCAGTCGAAATAGCGCGCAGCGCCTTCGTCGTAGCTGGCCAGTAAAGCCGGCGTTTCCTTGACAAAGCCCTTGGCGGCCAGCACTTCGGGAATCGTCCGCCCAGCGATATCGGGACCGGAAATGCGCAGCGTCGCCGTCGCCAGCCGCGCCTTGGCGTTGGCCTTCAGCTCGACAAAGATCTTGCCGGTTTCCTCTTCCG
>JAKLLI010000359.1 GCA_023150195.1 Azonexus sp. | reverse complement strand
ACAGCAGCAACAGCAGCAGTAATCAGGACTGCTTTGAGGGTGAGAATTCGGGGGGCTGCGGCCCCCCGTTGTATTTGTCTGGTGTGCGGTCGACCGCTGAAGACCACAAAAAACCACCCGGCGGGTGGTGCTATGGCTGGCAAAAAGCAGGCGATTATTTCGCCATCTGCTTTTCCTTCATTTCATCGAGTGTTTTGCAGTCAATGCACAAAGTTGCCGTCGGACGGGCTTCCAGGCGCTTGATGCCGATTTCGACGCCGCATTTGTCGCAGAAACCATAGTCATTGTCATCGATACGGCCGAGGGTTTCCTCGATTTTCTTGATCAGCTTGCGTTCGCGATCACGGTTGCGCAGTTCGATGGCGATATCCGTTTCCTGGCTGGCACGGTCATTCGGATCGGCAAAGACGGTGGCTTCGTCCTGCATGGTATGCACCGTGCGGTCGATGTCTTCGCTCAGTTCTTTTTTCAGGGTCTCCAGAATTTTTTTGAAATGGGCGAGCTGTTTGTTGCTCATGTATTCCTCACCAGCCTTGGGCTCGTAAGGTGCGAAATGTTTGTGAAGCAGGTCTTCTGCCATTTTGATTAGCGCGTCCCGGTGACGAAAAAACCGATTAAATATCAGAAAGCGGAGGGTGTGGCAAGCAATGCCGCCTGTGCGGTGCGCCTTGCGCAGATTCTCTGGTATTCCGCTCGATGCTCTGTTAGTATGCGCGCCTCAGTCGGGGCGTAGCGCAGTCTGGTAGCGCATCTGCTTTGGGAGCAGAGGGTCGTGAGTTCGAATCCCACCGCCCCGACCAATATTTCCGTTTTACCCTCATGTGCCCGTAGCTCAACTGGATAGAGCAGCTGCCTTCTAAGCAGCAGGTCGGGGGTTCGAGTCCCTCCGGGCACGCCAGCCTGACTTGGTGTGACACTCGATAGGTCTCCCTTCTGATGAAAATTGCGATTGCCGGAACCGGCTATGTCGGTCTTTCCAATGCCGTGCTCTTGGCGCAGCACCATGAGGTTGTGGCCCTGGATATCGTGGCGGAGCGGGTTTCCCAGCTGAACCAGAAACGTTCGCCGATTGTCGATACGGAAATCGAGGACTATCTGGCGAACCGCCCCCTGAATCTGCGGGCTACACTCGACAAGCAGGAAGCTTACGGCAATGCGGACTTTGTCGTGATCGCCACGCCGACCGACTACGATCCGGAAACCAACTACTTCAATACCCGTTCTGTCGAGGCAGTCATTCAGGATGTGATGGCCTTGAATCCGAATGCGGTGATGGTGATCAAATCGACGGTGCCGGTCGGTTACACCGCGCGCGTGCGCGAACAATTCGGGTGTGATCGCATCCTCTTCTCGCCTGAATTTCTGCGCGAGGGCAGGGCGCTTTACGACAACCTGCATCCGTCGCGCATCATTGTTGGCGAGCGTTCCGAGCGTGCGGCCGTGTTTGCCCGCCTGTTGCAGGAAGGCGCGATCAAGCAGGACGTTTCCGTGCTGTTCACCGAGTCGACCGAAGCCGAGGCGATCAAGCTCTTTTCCAATACCTACCTGGCCATGCGCGTGGCTTACTTCAACGAGCTGGATACCTACGCGGCAACGCATGGCCTGGATAGCCGTCAGATCATCGACGGCGTCTGTCTGGATCCGCGCATTGGCCGGCACTACAACAACCCCTCATTTGGCTACGGTGGCTATTGTCTGCCCAAGGACACCAAGCAGTTGCTGGCCAACTACCGTGATGTGCCGCAGAACCTGATTCATGCCATCGTTGAGTCCAATTCAACGCGCAAGGATTTCATTGCCGATGCCATCATCCGCCGTCAACCGCGGACGGTGGGCGTTTTCCGCCTGATCATGAAGGCTGGCTCAGATAATTTTCGGGCATCCAGCATTCAAGGCATCATGAAGCGGATCAAGGCCAAGGGGATCGAGGTCATCGTGTATGAGCCTGTCCTTCAGGATGACGAATTCTTCCATTCCCGAGTGGTACGCGATTTGGCTTCCTTTAAAGCAGAGTGCGATGTCATCGTCGCCAATCGCTTGACGGATGAGTTGCTGGATTGCCAAGATAAAGTATTTACCCGCGATCTTTTCGGCGGCGATTAACAGGCTGCTCAAAAACCCCAGCCAGCCGATGCCAATGAGATAATGGCGACCTGGTCAGGACGAGATTGAAGAAGATGAGAACGGCGGATACCACACAGCACGCGATGTTCAGCTATCGGAGTTTGGAGGAGCGGA
>JAKLLI010000358.1 GCA_023150195.1 Azonexus sp. | reverse complement strand
GCCATGGTCGTGAAGGAGTCGGTCAGCACTTCGACGGAGGCGTTGCTGTCCTTCATGGCCGCTTCGATCTGTACGGCGGACAGTTCAAGCATCAGGACGGTTTCGCGAACCTGACTCCAGTTCAGGTCGGGCATGTGGGCGGACGTGCCCCGCGGTTGCTTGCTTTCATCGCTCATCTGGGTTCCCCTGTCGGAAGGGTTGGAACTATACCGCATAATTGGAAAGGCAGCGAAAGTGGGAAAAGTATTGAGTAAGTGGGGCGATTGGCGACGAATGCGAAATTTGTCTGTGTTGTTGGCGTTTTTTTGGGCCAGTTCCTTTTCTGCGGCCGCACCGGTAGTCGCCGTCGATGTCGGGCATGGCCTGCGCGATGGGGGGGCGATCAGCGCTCGCGGGCGGCCGGAGTTTGCCTTTAACCGTGAATTTGCGGGGGTGCTGGCCGATACTTTGCGTGCGCGTGCCGTCACCGTGCTGCCAGTCAATTTCGACGGGCAGATCGCCAGTCTGGGCGCCCGCCCGGCGGCCGCAGTCGGGAGCGATTTCTTTGTTTCCATCCACCACGACTCGGTCGGTGAAGCCCACCTGTTGCCCTGGGAATGGGCAGGGCAGGCACTGACCCATACCGAGGTCAAGCAGGTGTTTGGACTGTTTGTGTCGGCAAATAATCCGGATCCGGAAACCAGCCTGCGCTGCGCTTCGGCGATGGGGGCGATGCTGCGCCGCGCTGGCTTCGTGCCGTCGGATTGGCATGCGAAAAAGCATCTGGCCGCGGATCGGCAGAATGGCGTCTGGTATTACGACAATCTGGTGGTGCTGTATCGGACGACCCTGCCGGCGGTGCTGGTGGAAGCCGGCGTGATCAAGCATCGCGACGAAGAACTGGCGCTGCGTGATCCGCAACGTCAGGCACGCATGGCCGACGCGCTGGCCACCGGCCTGGCAGCCTGCCTGTCGGTTACAGGAAAATCGGCTCGGGAGTGAGGTCGACCGCAAAGCGCTCGCGCACGGCGGCCTGCACGGCCGCCATGGTGCGTTGCACATCGGCGCCCGTCGCACCCCCGTGATTGACCAGCACCAGCGCCTGTTTTTCGTACATCCCCACCGGCCCCAGTGCCTTGCCTTTCCAGCCGGCCTGTTCGATCAGCCAGCCCGCGGCCAGTTTGACCCGGCCGTCGGCCTGCGCGTAGGTCGGCAGGCCCGGGTGGGCAGCGCGCAGCGCGTCGGCCTGCGTCCGGTCGACCACCGGATTATGAAAAAAACTGCCGGCGTTGGGCAGGACCACGGGATCCGGCAACTTGCGGCGGCGTACCGCAATGACCGCATCGGCGATATCGCGGGGTCCGGGCTGGCGAATGGCACGGGTGGCGAGTTCGTTGGCGATGTCGGCATAGGCGCAGTTGGCTTGCCAGCGTTTGGGCAGGCGAAACACCACCGACACGATGGCCAGGCGGCCGCTCAGGTGCCAGCCCGATTGCTTGAACAGGCTGTCGCGGTAGCCAAAGCGACAGCCCTCGCGGTCGACGGTGAGCCAGGCGGATTTTTCAAAATCCCAGGCGTGGACCGTGTGCAGGCGATCTGCCACTTCCAGCCCGTAGGCGCCGATGTTCTGGATGGGCGCAGCGCCTACCGTGCCGGGAATCAGGCTCAGGTTTTCCAGCCCGGGCCAGCCTTGCGCCAGCGTCCATTGGACAAAGTCATGCCAGTTTTCGCCAGCACCTGCCTCGACGTACCAAGCCTCGGCATCTTCCTTGAGCAAGTGCTTGCCGGGAATGGCGATGCGCAGCACGCTGCCGGCATAGTCGCCGGTGAGGACCAGATTGCTGCCTCCGCCAAGGATGAAGCGGGTGGCCTGCTGTAAGTCCGCTGCGGTTAACTGCTGCGGCGTGGTGATTTCCAGAAATCGCGCTGCGGTGCCGGGGAGCGACAGCGTATTGTAAGGGCGGAGTTGGACAGGTTCAGTGACTTGCATGGACGCCATTTTCGCCGATGTCGCGGCGAATTGGCAGCGCTGCGGATCAGCTCTCGCTCTGCCCTGCGGATACCTGATTGCGCCCCGCCGATTTTGCACGATAAAGCTGGCGGTCTGCACGTTCGATCAGCGCCTGCGGTGTCACGGTGCCATCGCAGTGAACGGTGTAGACGCCCAGGCTGACGGTCATGCAGCCACTGGGAGAGCCGCGATGGGGAATGGCCAATTCCTCGATGTCGCAGCGAATCCGCTCAGCCAGCGCCAGACTGCCGAGATGCCCGGTTTCCGG
>JAKLLI010000357.1 GCA_023150195.1 Azonexus sp. | reverse complement strand
GCAGATCGCCCCAGTCGGGTTCCTCAACGCCATAGCGTCGCCGCAGCCAACGGTGAAACATGGCAAGGACTCTTGCCTCATACGGACCCGCCAGCTTGTCCTTGCATGTCAGCAGGCGTGAATAGGCATCGGTTAGATCATCATCATCGGCATTCAGGAGGTCGAAGTCGGCGAGTTCATTTTCAAATCGGCTGGACAGGGCGGTCAGGTATCGCAAAAGTGTGGAAGGCTCACGTACGCGGCGGCCAACCGGTTGGGCAAGATCATGGATCCATGCGCCAAGCAGTATTGCCGATGCGGGCACCCCCCTTTTCTGCGCAAGCCTGATTTCCGCGTGCAACTGCATGACGAGATGTCGCCGCGGATTTTTCTTTTTGCCGGAATTTTTCTCCGAAGCCGAGATGAAATCGCGCAAGACACCGAAGAAATCATGAGCGGCCTGACGTGCATCGTTCACGTTTATCGGTTTCTTGCCGCAGCTTATGGTCAGTTGATCATCGATATCGATTGCTGATCTGGTTTCAGGCGAATCGGCGGCATACTTGCTCAAATCGATACAGCAGCCGGTTTTTAGGCGGACCCAGTCGCGCCAACCCAGACTTCGCGTCTCCAGCCGACCCGACAGCACACCGCACAGGACCCCAGGCAGCGTCTGGGCATTGACTTGGTCGATAAACTTGGCCAGCTCGCGGATGAGATCGCCAACCCTGTTGGCTGAATGAATTCGCAATTCGTCATCAAACGATTCCAGCCAGGGCGGCAAGGTGTCCTTCAGCAACCAGGCTCTGTCTGGGGGAAGCCCCGAGATCCACTGTGCTGCCCTACCAAAGATGCGAAAGCGCCGGCAGGACGCCTCGAGGTTGCTGGAGAAGTCACCGTGCTCGAGGTAGAGCGCCGATTCGAATGAAACAAGACGGTAGTGTTTGTTGCCAGCCACATCCGCCAGTACGCGCGGATCGCTGATCCGGCATTCGATGGCAAGCGCTACCGTTGCAGCCAGCAGCCTTTGTCTGGGATTTTCTGGGCTAAAGCTGGAAAGCGACCGGCGCACATTCCGCCAGCGCCGCATCGTGCCTGGTGCCGACGCCGAAAATAGCCCCGGTGCTTCATGAATGACGCGACGCTGCTTTTTCGGCAATAGCAGCTTTCCGGTTGCCGCTTCGATTCGCTCGAGTTTGCGCATCAGATGCGCAATCCGGATACCTCCCATGGTGTCAGGGAGCCCCCGGCCATTGGTCGCCAGTCGCTCGAACAGCGCATCCAACTCATCGGAACTCAGATCTGCCAGCGTTCGTTCACCGCATGCCTCATGGATGGTGATGTCAGCCTGCCTGATGGCAGCCTTGACGCGTTGCCATCGCTGCTCGGCACGCGCCTGTTCGCCAAATACCTCGGGCCCGATTGTGGTAACAACGCTGCCAAGGAATGGCATTCGTGCGCCAGCGTCCAGACCTCGCAGGGGTTGAAAGTTCAAACTGCGGAATACAGTTTCCAGCGATTTTCGGCTTGTGACCGCATCATCACGCCAGGAGCGGAACGAAGTGTCCGTCCATGTTCCGTGCCCCCACTCGCTATGGCCGAGAATGCCGGCGATGATTTCCGGATCGACACCGTCCGCACGCAGACGATTAGACAAGCGGTGTCTGAACAGATTGTCCGGCAGGGGCCAGCCCAGCTTGAGAACCTGAGCGATTCCTGCGGGACTGACTTCCTCCCAAGCGCTGCCGTCCGCCTCCAGGAAGAAGAAAAACGGTATCCGTCCGGAAGGACTTCCCTTGGACATTGCCGCAATTTCCCGGGCGAGAGCAGGATGATTCTGGTCAAGCAGTAAAGCCAGTGTCTCCAGATGCGGCAGGTAGCGTTTCTGCAGAAATGACGACACGCCTTTCGGAAGCGGAACAGCTCGCCCCCCGCGCCGATGCGCATCGCTGTGTTTGTCGTCTACGTAGACAAAATCTTCCTCGAAATCGAATTGCAAAACGCTCTCGAATGGGGATTTCGTCGGACGCGTACCCGTTGCTGCCAACAGGGCGAGGGCAACATATGCGGTGTAAGCGTTGTGAAAGAGAATGGGGCTTTCTGTTCGGCAGCTTTTTACCCTTTGGGTAACCCGCCGAAGTTCCTGACGCAATTGACGGTCAACAACAGCAAGACGGCTCCCCAGCGCTATATGTTTGGCGGCAGGCGCTTCCGGACTGGTGCCTGATAACAAGCGAGTGACAGTTTCCAGGGTCCATTGCGCATATGAAGCGGCTCCTCCCAAGG
>JAKLLI010000005.1 GCA_023150195.1 Azonexus sp. | reverse complement strand
CAGGCTACGGAGGCGCTTGTGTTGACGTTTAACGGCAGCAGCAGCCTTGCGCTTGCGCTCGGCGGTGGGCTTTTCGTAAAACTCACGGGCGCGCAGCTCGGTCAGGAGACCCGTCTTTTCGACAGTACGCTTGAAGCGGCGGATGGCCACCTCGAACGGCTCGTTTTCCTTGACACGAATGTTCGGCATATAAATCACCCCCTTCCGTTAGGCGCCTGCCAGGTCAAGTATTCGGCAGTGCGCGCAAAATTTGTGTCCGCGCTATCGCGGAAAGCCAAGCAGTATATTGCAAAAAACCTTTCCCGCTCAAGTGATAAAATGCGCGCCGATGTTGATCCTCGGTATTGAATCCTCCTGCGACGAAACGGGTATTGCGCTCTACGATAGTGCGTTGGGCCTGCTGTCGCACGCCTTGCACTCGCAGGTGGCGATGCACGCCGAGTACGGTGGCGTGGTGCCCGAGCTGGCCTCGCGGGACCATATCCGGCGTGTCGTCCCCCTGTTGCGGTCGACACTGGCGCAGGCGGGAAAATCGCTGAACGATGTCGATGCCGTTGCCTACACGCGCGGCCCGGGGCTTTCCGGTGCCTTGCTCGTCGGCTGTGCTTTTGCCGAGGCGCTGGCGCTGGCCATCAACAAGCCGACGATTCCCGTGCATCATCTGGAAGGGCATCTGTTGTCGCCCTTGTTGTCACGCACGCCGCCAAGCTTTCCTTTTGTGGCGCTGCTGGTCTCCGGTGGCCATACGCAATTGATGAAAGTCACCGGGGTTGGCGAGTACGAATTGCTTGGCGAAACGCTGGATGATGCGGCCGGCGAGGCTTTTGACAAGAGTGCCAAATTGCTTGGGCTGCCTTACCCGGGCGGGGCGCTGCTCTCCAGGCTGGCGGAACAGGGCGATCCAGAAAAGTACACCCTGCCGCGCCCGATGCTGCATTCCGCCGATCTGAATTTCAGTTTTTCCGGCCTGAAAACTGCCGTGCTGACGCTTGTTCGTGAACAGCCGCCCCCCTTGGCAGAGGCTTTCAAGGCCGATGCGGCACGCGCTTTTCAGGAAGCCATCGTCGAGGTGCTGGTCAAAAAATCGCTGAAAGCAATGAAGCAGACCGGCCTCAAGCAGTTGGTGGTCGCCGGGGGCGTGGGGGCCAACAAGCAGCTGCGGTCAACGCTGGATGCCGAGGCAAAACGTAAGCGTTTTCAGGTGTACTACCCGGAACTGGAATTCTGTACCGACAACGGGGCGATGATCGCGCTGGCCGGCTGTCTGCGCCTGCAGGCCGGTACGCCGTCGAAACCGGCGGGTGCATTTTCAGTACAGCCGCGCTGGCCCTTGATGGGCAATCAGCAGCCTGCCGGACAACAGTAAATCGGCATTCGGCTGCGGTCGACCGCGTGCCTTGGGCAGAAATCCTCCCTCTCGGCCTGCTTCCCCTTTTTTCGCTTCGGGCACCCCTTGCAGGGCGGTGATGATTTGCAGCATTTTTTCTTGCCCATGCGCTCTCCTGCCGGGGCAAGGCCCGGGTTGCCCCGGGCCGTGCACTTAGTCGCTCATGCCCAGTGCCCGCGCAACGCCCGCCCCGTACGCCGGATCGGCCTGGGCGCAGTGGCAAACGTGGCGGCGTTTGATGGCTTCTGGCGCATCACCCATCGCCCGCGCGGTGTTGTCGAACAGGCGCTGCTGTTCCGCGGCGCTCATCAGGCGGAACAAATCGCCGGCCTGCGAGAAATAATCGGTGTCCTCGCGGTGGTTCCAGTGATCGGCCATGCCTTCGACGCTCAAGGGCGGTTCGCGGTAGTCCGGCTGTTCCTGCCACTGGCCATAAGAATTCGGCTCGTAACCCAGCGTCGCCCCGTGATTGCCGTCGACCCGCATCGCCCCGTCGCGGTGGTAGCTGTGGAAGGGACATTTCGGTGCGTTCACCGGGATCTGGTGATGATTGACGCCCAGCCGGTAACGCTGCGCATCGCCGTAGGAAAAGAGGCGGGCCTGCAGCATCTTGTCCGGCGAGAAGCTGATGCCGGGCACAACCGCCGCCGGGTTGAAGGCGGACTGCTCGACTTCGGCAAAGAAGTTTTCCGGATTGCGGTTGAGCTCGAATTCGCCGACTTCGATCAAGGGGTAATCCTTGTGCGGCCAGACCTTGGTCAGATCGAAGGGGTTGTAGGGCACCTGGCCGGCTTCCTTCTCCGGCATGACCTGGATGAACATCGTCCATTTCGGGA
Source organism: Azonexus sp. (assembly GCA_023150195.1). GTDB lineage: Bacteria > Pseudomonadota > Gammaproteobacteria > Burkholderiales > Rhodocyclaceae > Azonexus. The sequence continues at coordinate 15,747 of JAKLLI010000005.1, read as the reverse complement.
AATCGCCGCGGTCGATGGCGTCCAGCAAATCGCGCTGATGCGATTCTCGATCCTTGCCGATGATGGCTTCGGCTTCCTCGTCAGTGAGGTTCTTGATGCCTTGCTGGGTGCGGAAATGGAATTTCACCCAGAAACGCTCGTTGACCGCGTTGATGAAGCTGAAGGTGTGCGAGCCGAAGCCGTGCATGTGGCGGTAGCTGGCGGGAATGCCGCGATCCGACATGACGATGGTCACCTGATGCAAGGCTTCCGGCAGTGAGGTCCAGAAATCCCAGTTATTGGTCGCCGAGCGCATATTGGTGCGCGGGTCGCGTTTGACGGCGTGGTTGAGGTCGGGGAATTTGAGCGGATCGCGCAGGAAGAAGACGGGCGTGTTGTTGCCGACCATGTCCCAATTGCCTTCCTCCGTATAGAACTTGAGCGCAAAGCCACGGATGTCGCGCTCGGCATCGGCGGCGCCGCGCTCGCCGGCGACGGTGGTGAAGCGGGCGAACAGCGGCGTTTGCTTGCCAATGGTGCTGAACAGCTTGGCGCGGGTATAGCGGCTGATGTCGTGGGTGACGGTGAAGGTGCCGTAAGCGCCGGAACCCTTGGCGTGCATGCGCCGCTCGGGAATGACTTCGCGGTCGAAATGGGCGAGCTTTTCGAGCAGCCAGACGTCCTGCAACAGCACCGGGCCGAGCGGGCCGGCGGTCATCGTATTCTGGTTGTCGGGAACCGGCGCGCCGGCTGCGGTGGTGAGTTTCTTGTCTTGCATGATGATTTCTCCGGAAAAGCTGAACGCGGGGTTCAGTAGTTGTCCGGGATGCCGGCAAGAAGGTCGATGTAGCGATTCCAGGCAGGGTCTTCCTGGATCCAGCGCTGAACGATTCGAGCAATCATGAGGGGCCTCCGGTCACTGGGTTGCAGATCGCAGGGATCTGATGAATGCAGTGTAGGGTGGGCGTGTTGATTGATCTAATAGATTGTTCGTATGGTTGCTATTGTGTTTGGCTATCGCCTGCCGGCTGATCGAATCAGCTTTTCTTCTTGCTGCCGATTTTGGATTCCTGCCCCGCCATGAGCCGCTGGATGTTCTGCCAATGTTTGATGATCAACGCACCGCCGATCACCATGACCACGGCAAACTGACCATCGATGCCATGCATCAGCGCAGAAATGAGCGGTGCACCGCCAGCGGCGATCAGCGCCGCCAGGGAGGAATAGCGGGAGACATAGGCGACAAGCAGCCAGGTCGCCATCACGGCCAGTCCCAGCACCGGGTCCAAGGCCAGCAGCACGCCGGCGCCCGTCGCCACGCCTTTGCCACCTTTAAATTTCAGGAAGACCGGAAAGATGTGGCCGAGAAAAACGGCCAGCGCCACGAAGCCGATGGCCGTATCCGGGAGCCCGGCCTGTTGGGCGAGGACGACGGCAAACCAGCCTTTGAGTGCATCGCCGATCAGGGTGAACAGGGCGGCTTTCTTGTTACCGCTACGCAGGACGTTGGTGGCACCCGGATTGCCTGAGCCGTACGTGCGAGGGTCGGCCAGGCCGAACAGCTTGGCGGAAATCATGGCGAACGGCACGGAGCCGAGCAGGTAGGCTGCAAGAACGGCGAGCAGGGTTTGCATGGCAGAGGGAATCCCTAGGGTACAATCGCGGCGGATTTTACACCCCCGCTTACGGTCGACCGCACCATGGACATCATTTTCATTGAAGAGCTGCGCGCTGAGACGTGGATCGGTATCTATCCACGTGAGAAGGCCATGCCGCAGACGGTCGAGATTTCCTTGCAGATTGGCGTGTCGACCGCCTCTGCCGGGGCCAGTGACGATATTCGCGATACGGTGGACTATGCCGTGGTGGTTGAGCGCTTACGGCGCGATCTGGCGGGCAGCCATTTCAATCTGCTGGAAAAGCTGACCGAACACATTGCCACCTGGCTGCTGGAGAATTTTGCCGCCCAGTGGGTGCGGGTGTCGGTCGCCAAGTTGGGCATGATGCCCGGCGTCAAGCGGGTTGGCGTCGTCATCGAACGTTCGGTTTGAGCCCGTTCGCCGCCGAGTTTGGCGCAATACGGTAAAATCGCCCCTTTTTTCGGCGCCCTGCTACTGCGGTAGACACGCCTTCTCAGTCAAAAATCGGAGTGATCGATGGCCGTAAGCAATCTGGTTGAACAACTGCGCGAACGTGGGCTGATTGCCCAGATAACCGACGAAGCGGCGCTGATCGAGCGCCTGTCCGAAGGCTCCGTCGCGCTCTATTGCGGCTTCGATCCGACCGCTGACAGCTTGCATCTGGGTCATTTGGTGCCCTTGCTCTGTCTCAAGCGTTTCCAGCTGGCCGGTCACAAACCGGTTGCCTTGGTGGGCGGCGCCACCGGGTTGATCGGCGATCCCAGCTTTAAAGCCGCCGAGCGTAAATTGAATACGGCGGACACCGTTCAGGAATGGGTGGGCAAGATTCGCGGCCAGGTTGCCCCTTTCCTCGACTTCGAGTGTGGTGCCAATAGCGCGGTGATGGCGAACAATTACGACTGGTTCGGGTCGATGAACGTGCTGACTTTCCTGCGCGACATCGGCAAGCATTTCTCGGTGAACCAGATGATCAACAAGGAAGCGGTCAAGCAGCGCCTGACGCGCGCCGACAGCGGCATTTCCTTTACCGAGTTTTCCTACAACCTGTTGCAGGGCTACGACTTTGCCTGCCTGAACGAAGCGCATGGCGTAGCTTTGCAGATCGGCGGTTCCGACCAGTGGGGCAATATTGTTTCCGGCATCGATCTGACGCGTCGTCTGCATCAGCAGCAGGTGTTCGGCCTGACCGTACCGCTGATTACCAAATCGGACGGCACCAAGTTCGGCAAAACCGAATCCGGCGCCGTTTGGCTGGACCCGAAAAAAACCAGCCCCTACAAGTTCTTCCAGTTCTGGTTGAACACGGCGGATGCCGATGTGTATCGCTTCCTGAAGTTCTTCACTTTCCTCGATATCGCCGACATCAACGCCATCGAGGCCGAAGATCAGGCCAGTGGCAAGGCACCGCGTGCGCAACAGGTGCTGGCGGAAGAGGTCACGGCGCTGGTCCACGGCCAGACTGGCCTGCTGGCAGCGCGCCGGATTACCGAAAGCCTGTTTTCCGGCGATTTGGGGGCGTTGACCGAAGCCGATTTCGATCAACTGGCACAAGATGGCATGCCGGCCGTCGAACTGGCCCCGGATGCCGATCTGCAGCAAGCCCTGGTCAATGCCGAGCTGGTGACCTCACGCAGTCAGGCGCGGACGATGATCGCGTCCAAGGCCATCGCCATCAACGGTGAACGTCAGGAAAGCGTGGATTATCGCTTTGCCGATGCCGATCGTCTTTATGGCCGCTACACGCTGCTGCGGCGCGGCAAGAAAAATTACAGCCTGATTCGCTGGCTGGCCTGATACGCGCCGGTCTCGGCGCGACGAAGCAACGGCTCGCAGGGTGCGAGCCGTTTTTATGCGGCGAATCGCTATCAGAGCAGGCTGGCCAACAAGGCCATGATGGCGAAGCCCGTGACCAGTCCGGCGGTGCCTGCCGCTTCGCGACCCGGGCGATGCGATGCCGGAATCAGCTCGTGGCTGACCACCCAAAGCATGGCGCCTGCTGCCCCGGCCAAAGCCATGGGCAAGGCTACGCCGGCCAGGGTGCTGGCGACAACACCCAGCATGCCACCCAGCGGCTCGACCAGACCGGTGGCGAGAGCCATCAAGGCCGCGCGCCCCGGGGTGGCACCGAGCGCCATCATCGCGCTGGCGACGATCCAGCCCTCCGGAATGTTCTGCAAGGCGATGCCGAGACTCATCCCGTGATCGGCGCCCGCTGCGGCTGCGACCCCCACCGCCAGACCTTCCGGGATGTTATGCAGGGCGATGGCCACGACGACCAACCCGACGTGCGGCTGCATTCCGCTTTCTTCCAGCGTTTCCACGTGGGCATGCGGCATGCGGCGATCCATGCCGTGCATCGCCGCGGCCCCCGCCAGCAAGGCCAGTGCCGTGGCGCTGCCGAATGCCCACGGTGCGCCGCTATCGACGACCATGCCAACGGCTGGGACGAGCAGGGAAAACAGGCTGGCCGCCAGCATCATGCCGCCCGCCAGTCCCAACAGGGGCGCCATCAGGGCTTCTTGCGGTCGACGCAAAAACAGCACCGGAATCGCACCCAGGCCGGTGGCCAGGCCCGCGAACAGGCTGGCCTGCAAACCTTGCGCAGCCATGGGGTGCTTGTTTAACCAGTGTGCTGCCTGTTCCACCCCGAAGATGACCGCGATGGCAAGCATCATCAGCCCCAGCCACAGATGGCGACGGGCAGCGGGTTGGGCGTAGTGGCGGATGACGATCTGGCTCATGGTGTTCTCCTGAAGACAGGCGTCACTTTAAAAGCTGGTATTTAATAGTTCCAATCGATTGGTTTAATTTGTTCGATTGGTAATTTTAATTGTTGGCTCAGCGCGGCGTCGACCGGTGTCGGGTTGAGCACGCGCAGGACGTCGTGCGGATGCACGCCCACCAGATAGCCGCGTCGCCCGCCGTTGATATAGATCAGCGGCAAATCCAGAATGCTTTTCTGGATGAAGATGGGCATCCGCTTTTTTGTGCCGAAAGGGCTGGTGCCGCCGACCAGATAGCCGGTGTGGCGGTTGGCGACTTCCGGCTTGCAGGGCTCGACTTTCTTGCACGGAATCTGGCGTGCCAGTTCCTTGGTCGAGACCTTGCAGTCGCCGTGCATCAGCACAATCAGCGGTTTGGCCTGTTCGTCCTCGAATATCAAGGTTTTGACGACGGCGTGTTCGTCAACATTCAGCTCGCGTGCCGACACCTTGGTGCCGCCGTGTTCCTCATAGGCGTAAAGATGGCTGGAAAAAGCCACCTTGTGCGCCTTGAGAAACTGGGTGGCTTGCGTTTCCGGTGCGTGTTCGGCGCGCTGCGACATGCTTAGAACTGTTCTTCGGCAATCGATTGCAGGGAGCGCACGACACGCTGCAGTTTGCGATCGATTTCGTCGGCAGTGAGGCCGATGCTGCTGACTTCCTGGCGTAGGGATACCAGCAGGGCGATCAGGTCGCTTTCCTGGGAAGCGGTGAGCCCCATGCGGATGAAGGAGGTTTCAAAGTCCTCAATGACGCCATTCACGGCCTGCTGGCCTTGCTCCTGGCTGGACTTCTGCTGGTCGCGGAGTTCCGCCGTCATGTGGAGAATTTCGTTCAGCGCAAAGCGGATGCCGCCCTGCTTGCGCCGGTTATCCTGTTCGATCAACAGCGAGAAAACGCGCGCATGCGCGCCTTCGGCGAGCATGGCGACGTTGTCCCGAATGCGACCACGCACTTCGTTGTCGTCCGGCACATCGTTCATCAGGATGGTGGCGTGGTCGTAATTGATGACCATGCGCGTCTTGAATTCGAAAATCCGCCCAATCCCATGCAATTTGCCGATGACTTCCGCGTCGTCGGCCGGACTGCCACCCGGCGTGCTTTCGGTCAGCGTGTCGTGGCCGGCTCGAATCTGGATTGCCCCGCTCAGTCCATATTGGCTGAGGGCCGACAGGGTTTCCTGCGCCACGGCTTGAAAAGTGCCGCAGGCGAAGCATTTGGACAGGAATTGCAGCACCACACCGAGTTCGCCCATGCTGGTCATGGCTGTCATGGCGACTTGCTGGGCGTAGCTGGCTTGCTGGCGGAACGAGGAGCGTTCGCTGGCGAGGCGGTAGGTGGTGCGCAGTTGCCGGCGCAAATTGGGCAGGTCGACGGGTTGGGCGAGGACTTCGTCGCAGCCTGCCGCATGGGCTTCATCAATGTCCGCCTGACTGGCGTTGGCGGGCAGCAGCAGGATCAGATGAGTGTCTCGCAACTGGCCGTCTTCGCGGATGTCGCGACACAGATCCAGTGCCGGGGCATCCTCCAGGTTGGACGCCAGCATCAGGATGGCGGGGGGCTTTTCACTGAGCAGGGAAACGCAGGAAATGCCATCGGCAAAACAGCGAACCTCAAAGTCGCCGGCCAGTTCGTTGCTGGCTTCTTGACGAAACGCCGAGTCACTATCGGCGATATAAAGGAGCGGTTGATCGCTCATGGGTATCCCCTTTTTGGATATGGTTAGTCACCCTCGCGGGTGGTGGTCCGCATGCAACTGTTTGAGTCTCTCCCTAGCCACGTGAGTATATATCTGCGTGGTCGAGATGTCGGCGTGGCCAAGCAGCAATTGCACAACCCGGAGATCGGCACCGTGGTTGAGCAGATGGGTGGCGAAGGCGTGGCGCAGCACGTGGGGCGACAGCTTTTCCGGCGCGATGCCGGCAAGGCGTGCGTAGCGTTTGATCAAATACCAGAAGGCCTGGCGGGTCATGGCGCCGCCGCGTGCCGTGACGAAGAGCGCATCGCTTTGCTGCCCCTGCAACAACGCGTTGCGCGCCGTGGCCAGGTAATCCGTGATTGCATCGATGGCCAGTTGTCCCAGCGGCACCAGCCTTTCCTTGCTGCCTTTGCCGAAAGCGCGAACAACACCATCGGCGAGGCTGATTTCGTGCAGCTTGAGATTGACCAGCTCCGAGACCCGCAAGCCGGTCGCGTACAAGGTTTCCAGCATCGCTTTGTCGCGCAGGCCGAGCGGGGTTTCCGGGTCCGGGGCGGCGAGCAGTTCGCCGACCTGCTGCTCGGACATCACCTTGGGCAGGCGCGAGGGTAGGCCTGGATTGCTCAGACGCAGGGTGGGATCCACCGCGATGCGGCCGCGGCTGACTTGCCAGCGAAAATAGCGGCGCAAGGTCGCCAGGTAACGGGCCTGTGAACTGGCGCGGGTACGTCGTGATAAATGAGCCACGAAAGCCGTCAGGGTACTTTCACGCAGATCGAGCAGGGCTTCGTGCTGATGCTCGGCCAACCAGCCGGCGAGGCGGCCGAGGTCGGAGCGGTAGCTGGCGAGGGTGGCTTTTGCCAGCCCATCTTCCAGCCACAAGGCATCACAAAAGCGGTCGATCTCAGCGAGATCGTCGGGCCGTGGATTCAAGGAGGATGCTTTCGTGCATCAACAACCAGCGTTTGATGTCCAGCAAAAAGCCGCCGCCCTGACGGTTGAATCCGCCCAGGCCGCCGTGGGCGGCGACGACGCGATGGCAAGGCACCACGATCGGATAGGGGTTGGCGCCGCAAGCCTGGCCGACGGCGCGCGGGGCGTTTTTCAGCCGTAGGGCCAGTTGACCGTAGGTTTGTGTCTGCCCGCGTGGAATGGCCGAGATGCCTGCCCAGACAAGGCGTTGAAAGGCGGTGCCCGCCGGGCGTAGCGGCAACGAGAAAACGGCATGCGGGTCAGCCAGCCATCGCTGGAGCTGTGATGCCGCTTCCGCCGCCAGGGCGCAGTCAGGTGCCAGCGCGGGGCGGGGTTCGAGAAACTCGATGCCGGTGATTTCGTCATCGGTGCACGCAATCCCAAGCGAGAAGCCGGGGGCGGAGAGAACAGTGCGAAAGCTCACGGTCGACCGATTAAAACGCCGAAATCCCGGTCTGCGCGCGGCCGAGAATCAGGGCATGGACATCATGCGTGCCCTCGTAGGTATTGACCACCTCGAGGTTGACCACGTGGCGAATGACGCCGAATTCATCCGAAATGCCGTTGCCGCCCAGCATGTCGCGGGCGTTGCGGGCAATGTCCAGCGCCTTGCCGCAACTGTTGCGCTTCATCATTGACACCAGTTCTGGCGTCGCGCTGCCATCGTCCATCATGCGGCCCAGACGCAGGGCGCCCTGAATGCCGAGGGCGATTTCCGTCTGCATGTCGACCAGCTTTTTCTGGATTAACTGGTTGGCGGCCAGGGGGCGGTTGAATTGCTGGCGGTCGAGCGTGTATTGCCGCGCCGTGTGCCAGCAGGCCTCGGCGGCACCGAGCGCCCCCCAGGCAATGCCGAAGCGTGCCGAGTTGAGGCAGGTAAAGGGCGCTTTCAAACCGGCTGCGCCGGGCAACCGGTTTTCTGCTGGCACAAATACGTCTCCCATCACGATGTCGCCGGTGATCGAGGCGCGCATGCCAACCTTCCCTTGAATCAGCGGGGCCGATAAACCGGCCATGCCCTTTTCGAGAATGAAGCCACCGAGCACGCCGGCGTCGTCCTTCGCCCAGACAATGAAAACATCGGCAATCGGCGAATTGGTAATCCAGCGTTTGACACCGGTGAGTTGCCAGCCGCCGGGAACGGCTCGCGCCCGGCTGGTCGCGCTGGCTGGGTCGGAGCCGGAGTCCGGCTCAGTCAGGCCAAAGCAGCCAATCCATTCTCCCTTGCCGAGTTTGGGCAGGTATTTTTCCTTTTGTTCCGCAGAGCCGAATTCGAAAATCGGCACCATGGTCAGCGAGGATTGCACCGAGAGCAGCGTCCGGAAGGCCGAATCCACGTATTCCACCTCGCGGGCGATCAAGCCGTAACTGACGTAGTTCAGCCCGGCACCGCCGTATTGTGGCGGCAGAGTGGCACCGAGCAGGCCCATCTCGCCCATTTCCCGGTAAATGGCCGGGTCGGTTGTCTCGTTACGGAAGGCATCCAGAATGCGGGGCTTGAGCGCCTTTTGCGCGAAATCGCGTGCGGCGTTGCGCACCTGTCGCTCGTCAGCCGCCAGCTGGCTGTCGAGCAGGAAGGGGTCGTCCCAGGTGAAGGTGTTTTTGGCCATGATGTAACGAAAAAATTTAACGGAAGAAGCGGGCGAACCAGCCACGAGTTTCCTGCTTTTCTTCCTTTTCCTTGATCAGCCCGATCATATTGGTTTTGACCGCCGCCACGTAGTCCGCATCGTCACGCTTGATATGGTTGATCAGCCAGCGCGCCAGCATCTGGTGCAATTCTTCCGCAACATCATCGCCCAGCGACAGGCGCTGTTGGTATTCCCCCACCTTGCGCGTGAACAGCTCGTGCACCTTCTTGTGCGGTTTGCAGTATTGATAGCCGGCCTCTTCCTGCAGGCTTTCCTCAAAGGCGAAATGCGACATGGTGTAGTCGACACAATCATCAACCACCTGCCGAATGGCGTCCTTGTTTCGGGTTTTTTGCGCAGTTTCCAGTTGGTTGATGAAGTCGACGATGCGCATATGCTGCTGGTCGATGACATCAATGCCGGTGTTCAGATCGGTGGTCCAGGTGATAGGCATGGCAGTTTCCTCGGGTTGCGTTAGACGATACTCAGGCGCGGACGTGGCCGTCACCCAGGACCACCCATTTCTGGCTGGTCAGGCCGTCGAGGCCGACGGGGCCGCGGGCGTGAATCTTGTCGGTCGAGATGCCGATCTCCGCGCCCAGCCCGTATTCAAAGCCATCGGCGAAGCGCGTGGACGCATTGATCATGACCGAACTGGAATCCACTTCGCGCAGGAAGCGCATGGCCTTGGGATGATTGTCGGTGACGATGGCTTCGGTGTGCTTGGAGGAATACTGGTTGATGTGGGCGATGGCTTCATCAATGCCTGCCACCACCTTTACCGAGATGATGGGCGCGAGGAATTCCGTGTAGTAATCCTCTTCGGTGGCCGGCAAAGCGGTGGGCACCAGCGCACAGGTTTCGGCACAACCGCGGATTTCCACACCCTTGGCGGTCAGCATGGCGGCGATGGCCGGTAGCTGGGCAGCGGCGACTGAACGGGCCACGAGCAGCGACTCGGCGGTATTGCAGGTGCCATAGCGTTGGGTTTTGGCATTCTCGACAATGCGCAGCGCCTTGGCAGGGTCGGCGTCGTCATCAATGTAGACGTGGCAGTTGCCATCCAGGTGCTGAATCATCGGTACGCGGGCTTCGGCCAGCAGACGGGCGATCAGGCCCTTGCCGCCGCGCGGCACGATGACGTCGACGAACTCGCGCATGGTGATCAATTCACCCACGGCGGCACGGTCGGTGGTGTTGATGACTTGCACGCATTCGGCCGCTAGTCCGGCGCTTTGCAGGCCTTCCTGCACCAGGGCGGCAATGGCGCGGTTGGAGCGGATCGCTTCCGAGCCGCCGCGCAGAATGGCGGCGTTTCCGGATTTGAGGCAGAGCGCTGCGGCATCGGCGGTGACGTTGGGGCGAGCTTCATAAATGATGCCGATGACGCCCAGCGGGACGCGCATCTTGCCAATTTGAATGCCGGAAGGGCGATATTTGAAATCGCTCATTTCGCCGACGGGATCGGGCAATTTGGCGATCTGTTCAACCCCTTCGGCCATCGATTCCACGCCTTTCGCAGATAGCGTCAGGCGATCGAGCATCGCGGTTTCCAGCCCGGCGGCACGGGCCGCGGCCAGGTCTTCTTCGTTGGCGGCCACCAGTGCGGCACTGTCGCGGCGAATGGCGGCGGCAATGCAAAGCAGGGCCTGATTCTTTTGGGCGGTGGTGGCGGTGGCCAGCTGGCGGGAGGCGGCACGCGCCTGACGACCGACCTGCTGCATGTATTCCTTGATATCCATGGCGTTTCCGGGACAAGCGATAAAGGGCCATTATAGCCAGCTAAGTCAGCGGGAACTTCCGGAAGCGGCTAAACTCTTACCCGCAACGCGAACAGGGATTTCCATCGAGGACGAGATGGCCGAAAAATTGATACTGCCGACCGAAGTCAAGGTCTGCGCAACGTGTAGCTACTGGGACGGCGAGCGCCAGGTAGATACCGACATGAAACTGGTGGTGGTTTCCGAGGAGTGCGAGGGCGAGTGTCTGGTGCAAGAGACTACCAAGCCCGGCTTGCACGATGTGCGCAAGGAATGCGTCTGCATCTGGGAGGATCTGGAACCGGATGACGGGCCGGAAACCGCCGCGGAAAAAACTCAGGACTGACGGGGTTTGACGCAGAGGCGCAGGCCCAGCGTCAGAAACTCATCCCAAAGGTTGCCGCGGCCGATGCCTTTGACCAGCCGGTCGATCTGACCGGCATGCACCAGCGCGGCTTCCAGGCTTGCGGTCGACAGGCGCGAAAGCGCCTTTTTCATGGCCAACTGGCGTGGCCCCCAGACCTTGGCATCCTTCATCAGCCCGTCGATGGGGCGTCCGCTGTCGAGTCCGCCGCGGATTGCAGTTAGCGTACGGATTTCCTCGCTCATGGCCCACAGCACCAGCGGTGGCGCTTCGCCTTCCTGCATCAGCCCATTCAGTGTTCGCGACAGGCGGGTGATGTCGCCTGCCAGCAGCGCCTCGCGCAGGCCTTCAATGTCGTAGCGCGCCACATTGAGCACGGCGTCGTGGATCTGCTTTTCGCTCAGTTGCCCCGTGGGGTAAAGCAGCCCGAGTTTCAGGATTTCCTGGTGGGCCGCCAGCAGATTGCCTTCAACCCGTTCGGCAATGAATTTCAGGCTCTCCATGTCGGCGGATTGTTGCTGGCGGCGCAGACGTCCCGCCAGCCAGCCCGGCAATTCGTTGAGTGGCGGGGCATTCAGCTTGATGGCCACGCCGGCATTCGCCAATGCGGTAAACCACGCGGCTTTTTCTTCGCGCCAGTCGAGTTCGGGCAGCGTGACCAGTAGCAGGTTGTCACTGTTCAGGTGCTGACACCATTGCTGGAGCGCGGCGCTGCCTTCCTTGCCCGGTTTGCCCGTGGGAATGCGCAGGTCGATCAGCTTGCGGTCGCCGAACAGGGACAGATTGCCTCCGGCGGCCAGCAACTGCCCCCAATCAAACTGGGGGAGGACGGTGAGTACTTCGCGTTCGCTGTAGCCTTGCTGGCGGGCCTTGGCGCGGATCTGGTCGGCGGCTTCCAGCACCAGCAGCGGCTCATCACCGTAGAGTACGTACAGGGGGCGCAGCTCCCGATCGAGATGCGCGCCGAGTTGCTCGCCCTTGAGCAGCATCAGTCCTGTTCCCGATTGGGGTCCAGAGGTTTGATGATGGACAGTCGACGGACGATCTGGTTGACCAGTTCGTTGTTCATGTCGCGCCAGAGCAAGCCTTCTTCCAGATCCTTGGCGAGCACATTGTTGTCGTTGAAGCTGATGTCGCGGGTCAGGCTGATTTCGCTGACTGGCACAATTTCCTGTCCCTTGGCATTGACCACCCGGAACAGGTAGTTGAGGTGCAGGCGGTATTCGCGAACCCGGCCCTTGGCATTGACGCTGAGAATACTTTTTTGCCGGGTGTCGCCCATTTGCTGGAAGGTGGCTTCGGCCAGCTTGGCGTCGTCCACAATCTCGGTCTGCCCGGTGGCCTTGATGTAGCGCTCCATCCAGATGCGCACGTCCGCCGTTTCCGGCAGGGCGATGTGCATCGTTTTGTAGGGCAGATTGCCGCTGTCGTTGCCGCGCAGATGAAAACCGCAGCCGGTCAGGAGGGCGGTGAAACACAGGGCGAGCAGAACGCGCAGCGGCATGATGAGTCCTCAGGCGACGATATTGACCAGACGGCCCGGTACGACCACCACCTTCTTGGCCGGCTTGCCTTCCATGAACTTGATGGCGCCTTCCGAGGCCAGTGCAGTGGCTTCGATGCTCGCCTTGTCGGCATCGGCGGCGACACGGATGCTGCCGCGCAGCTTGCCGTTGACCTGCACCATCAACTCGATTTCGTCCTGCTTGAGCGCTTCCGGATCCGCCTTGGGGAAGGCGGCGAGGCCAGCGTCCAGGCCCGGCTTCAGTTCGGCATACAGCGCCTGGCCGATGTGCGGAACGATGGGGAAGAGCAGCAGCGCAGCGCTTTCCAGCGTTTCCTGCGCCAGTGCCCGGCCGGTGGCATCGGACAGATCGCACTTGTCGTAGGCGTTGAGCAGCTCCATGACAGCGGCGATGGCGGTGTTGAACTGCTTGCGGCGGCCATAGTCGTCAGCCACTTTCTGCATGGTCTGGTGCAATTTGCGGCGCAAATCCGCTTGTGTGGTCGACAGCGATTTCTGGTCGACTTCCGCGTTGACCGTACCTGCCTGCACATGGTCATGGACCAGTTTCCAAAGCCTGCGTAGGAAACGGTAGGCACCTTCGACACCGGCGTCCGACCATTCCAGCGATTGATCCGGCGGAGCGGCAAACATCATGAACAGGCGGGCGGTATCGGCGCCGTATTGTTCGATCAGCGATTGCGGGTCGACGCCGTTGTTCTTCGACTTCGACATCTTTTCGGTGCCGCCGATGATCACCGGCTGGCCGTCGGCCTTCAGCGTCGCGCCGGTCGGGCGGCCACGTTCGTCGGTGACGACATCGACATCGGCCGGGTTCAGCCACAGCTTCTTGCCATTCTCGGCTTCGCGGTAGAAGGTGGGGGCGACGACCATACCCTGCGTCAGCAGGTTGGCGAAGGGTTCGCCGAGGTCGCCGATCAGGCCAACATCGCGCATCAGCTTGGTGAAGAAGCGCGAGTACAAGAGGTGGAGGATGGCGTGTTCGATGCCGCCGATGTACTGGTCGATGCCACCTTTGCACCAGTACTGGACGCGCTCGTCGACCATGGCCGTGGCGTTGTCCGGGCAGGCGTAGCGCAGGAAGTACCAGGACGACTCGAAGAAGGTGTCCATGGTGTCGGTTTCGCGGCGAGCGTCGCCGCCGCACTTGGGACACTTGCACTCGTAGAACTCCGGCATCTTCGCCAGCGGCGAACCGGCGCCGGTGATCTCGACGTTTTCCGGCAGAACAACGGGCAACTGGTCATCGGGCACCGGCACGTCGCCGCAGCTCGGGCAATGAATGATCGGGATCGGGCAGCCCCAGTAGCGCTGGCGGGAAATGCCCCAGTCACGCAGGCGGAATTGCACCTTCTTGTCGCCCAGCCCCTTGGCGGAAAGATCGGCGGCAATGGCGTCGACCGCAGCTTCGTAACCGAGGCCGTCGTATTTGCCGGAATTGACCAGCTTACCATTCACCTTGTCGGCGTAGGACTCGGCCCATGCCTGGTCGCTGAAGGTTTCGCCTTCAACGGCGACGACCTGCTTGATCGGCAGCTTGTATTTAAGGGCGAAGGCAAAATCCCGTTCGTCGTGCGCCGGCACGGCCATCACGGCACCGTCGCCGTAGCTCATCAGCACGTAGTTGCCGACCCAGACTTCGACCTGTTCGCCAGTCAGCGGATGCGTGACGTAGATGCCGGTCGGCATGCCTTTCTTTTCCATCGTGGCAATGTCGGCTTCGGCAACGCCGCCCTTTTTGCATTCCTCGATGAATTCAGCCAGTGCCGGGTTGTTGACCGCAGCACGCTGCGCCAGCGGGTGCTCGGCGGCGACGGCGACGAAAGTGACGCCCATGATGGTGTCGGCGCGGGTGGTGAATACCCACAGCTTTTCATCGGCGTTGTCGGCGAGCGGGAAGGCGAAGCGGACGCCGGTGCTCTTGCCGATCCAGTTCTTCTGCATCAGGCGCACCTGCTCGGGCCAGCCGGGCAGGTTGTCGAGCTCAGAGAGCAGTTCTTCGGCGTAGGCGGTGATCTTCATGTAGTACATGGGGATTTCGCGCTTTTCGATCAGCGCGCCGGAGCGCCAGCCGCGGCCGTCGATGACCTGCTCGTTGGCGAGAACGGTGTGGTCGACAGGGTCCCAGTTCACGGTGCCGAGCTTCTTGTAAACCAGCCCTTTTTCGTAGAGGCGGGTGAACAGCCATTGCTCCCAGCGGTAGTACTCGGGCGTGCAGGTGGCGAATTCGCGTTCCCAGTCGATGGCGAAGCCGAGCGACTTGAGCTGCGTCCGCATGTAATCGATGTTGGAATAGGTCCAGCCAGCGGGGGCAACGTTATTGGCCAGCGCCGCGTTCTCGGCCGGCATGCCGAAGGCGTCCCAGCCCATGGGTTGCAGGACGTTGTAGCCCTGCATCTTGTGGAAGCGCGAGAGTACGTCGCCGATCGTGTAGTTGCGCACATGGCCCATGTGCAGCTTGCCCGACGGATACGGGAACATCGACAGGCAGTAGTACTTGGGTTTGGCATTTGGGCCACTGAGGTCTTCAACGGCACGGGCGGCGCCAGTGGCGTCCCAGTGTTGCTGGGCGGCGCGCTCGATGTCGGCCGGGGAGTATTTTTCCTGCATGGGCATAGGGCGTTCGGGGCTGAGAATCATCAATCAAGCCGCGAATTATAGCGTTTGCACTGCCTTGAGGTCGGACCGCAATCAGGTGAAATTGCTGCGGTCGACCGCAGACGGGAGCGAATTTCGCTCCTGTCTTGCCGGTCACCGGACGAACGGCGTTGTCTGCCGGGGTGTGGCGTGGGCGCTGCCTGCACGCAGCGCGTCGCCGACTACCTCAGCGTCGTCCGGTCAGGCGGCTTTTTTTTGCGCGTAAAGGTTGTCCCAGGTGTTCTGCCAGTAGCGGTAAGCGTTCTGGGCAGCCATCAGGGAAAGCAGCGACATGCGGGTCTGATGGCGCCACACCCAGGTCAATTGCGGTGCGGGGGCGAGGGTGTTGGCCGGCAAATTGCCGACTTCGTCCTCGACGATGCACAGGAAACGTTCGACGGAGAGGCCCCAGTACTCGGAACCTTCGGTTTGGCCGGTCAGCATTTCCGCTTCACTGACGGCGCGACGCCAGAGTTTGAGGGCGAGTTCGTCGCTGATACCCGCCTTGCGGGCGACCCAGGGCAGGATTTTCGGGGGGTTCATGCTGTTCATGCTGTGACTCCTTTTACGGACTTTCATCTGTGGGATTGCTGTATGCAGTGCTAGACAAGATTGCGGACGAAAAGTTTTGTGCACCGCAATATTTTTTTTTGAAAGTATACGTCTGACAGGGGATTTTCTCCCTTGTGGATTACCCTTATGTGCATGTTGCGTTGCACAATAACAACGTCCATTTCGGTGGTTTTGCCATTTTTGCAAGGCGACTGGCGCTACACTG
>JAKLLI010000356.1 GCA_023150195.1 Azonexus sp. | reverse complement strand
GTGGGCGAATCTCAAAAATGAGCGGGCGCCACTGGATGAGGTGCTGACCCTGCTCGGCGAACTGCGCGACGCCTGGACCCAGATCGGCAGCGACCAGCAGCAGGTGGCCTGATTGACGCTACTGGCCAGCCTTCGGCAGATGCTGAGCATTTCACAGGAGATGCAGGCGCAAGCCATCGCCGGACAATGGGAAGCCCTGCCGTCGCTGCAAGCTCGCCGGCAGACGCTGATGGCGGCGCAGCCGATTGCCGCCAGCCAGGCCACAGCCGTCGAGCAGCACGAAATCCGTCGCCTGCTGGCCGAGATTCAGGCCTGCGACACGGCAATTTACGACCATGTGCTGCCCTTACGTGACCAACTGGCCGCCTGGTTGCCGGCGACCCCTGCCCAGCCCTGAGCGGGCTAAACGATGATTCCCCCGGACGTTGCCAGCAGTCTGCGGACGATCATTCATGATCAGCAGACGGCAACCACCCAGGCGCAGACGCAGCCGGTGGCTGCAACGCAGCGCATTACCGAAATCCTCAGCAATCTGGTCCCCGGCCAGCGGATTTTTGCGGAAATTCAGGCCATGCTGCCCAATGGCAGTTACCGCGCCACCGTGGCCCAGCGCGATGTCACGCTGGCCCTGCCCTTTTCCGCCAAGGCCGGCGACAGCCTGGAACTGGAAGTTCAGGAATCGGACGGCAAACTCACCCTCGCCTTTGTCGCCAATCGCGGGGAAGCCGCCGCCAAGCCGGCCGATGCCCAGTCGGTCGCCACCTCGCTCAGTTCGGCGGGCAAACTGATTGGAAATCTGATCAACGAACTGGGCGGCGACGGCAAGCGCGCCGCACCGGCGCCATTGAACGGCAATCAGGCCATCGTCGCCAACATGCCCAAGGATGCCGCCGATCTGGCGCCAGTGCTGAAGCAGGCGCTGTCGCAAAGCGGCATGTTTTACGAAGCCCATCAGGCGCGCTGGGTGGCTGGGCAGTTGCCGGTTGAACAATTGCGCCAAGAGCCGCAAGGCAAAATCCCGGTCCCGGCGCATCCTGTCCCACCCAGCCCGCCAGCGGTCGACGAGGCCATCCCGGTAAAAATGGCTAGCGGCGGAGAAGCCGCTGCCCCGGCGCAGACGCAAGCACAGCCGCGCAGCGAAGCCGCGGCACCGACGACCACGCCCTCACGGGCTGAAGCGAGCGCGCAAAGTCAAAACACCGCCCAAGTCCAGCCAGCGCCCCAGGGCATGCCGCGCGATCTGGGACCGTTGGTTCAGCAGCAACTCGATGGTCTCGCCAACCAGAATTTTGTCTGGCAGGGCCAGATCTGGCCGGGACAAGGCATGCAATGGGAAATCGGCGAAAACCCCGAAGATCGGGCGTATTCCGGTAATGAACCGCCCGCTCGCTGGCACACCCGCGTGCGCCTGACGCTGCCTGTGCTGGGTACGGTCGACGCCAGTTTGCGGCTACAAACCAGCGGCGATCTCTCCGTGCGCATTCAGGCTGATTCCGCCGAACACGAAGCCCGCCTGCGCGATGCCGCCACGGCACTGCAATCGCAAATGTCAGCGGCCGGCCTCAAACTGGGGCAGATCCTGATTTCGCATGAACAAGCCTGACAGTACCCGCGAAGCCATTGCCCTGGCCTACCAGCAAACCGATGCCGCGCCGCGCGTGGTGGCGCGCGGCAAGGGGCTGATCGCCGAACAAATCATCGCCAAAGCCCGGGAACACGGGGTTTACGTGCACGAGTCACCGGAATTGGTCGCCCTCTTAACCCAAGTGAATCTTGACGAACACATCCCGCCGCAGTTATACATGGCCGTTGCCGAACTGCTGGCCTGGCTGTACCGCATCGAACAAGGGCAAGACATCCCGCCGCCGGCCTTCTAACCCTGTTTCAAGTTGGACCCATGAGCGATCACACCGACGAAGTTTGCACGCCTGTTTTTGAAATCGACCAACAGGACCGTTACGGGCAGTACATGCTGCGTAACCCACGGGAAATTGCCTTCCACCTGAAAACCCTGATCGACAAGCGCAGTTTTCTCTCGCTGTATCTGGATCAGGGCAACGATTTTTTCCTGACCAACCTGCTATCGGTGGACGAAGTCCAGAACACACTCCATTTTGATGTGCCGCCAGATAGCCAACTGCTGGATCAGGCACTGAAATCGCGACATATCACGATGTCGGCCGTGCTGGATCGAGTCAAGATTCAGCTCAGACTTCCCGGGCTTGATCTGGATCGTAGCAGCCAGCCGCCTGTTCTCACAGGACCATTCCCGGCGCAGATGCTG
>JAKLLI010000355.1 GCA_023150195.1 Azonexus sp. | reverse complement strand
TTCGCTTTCCAGCGACATGCGCCCGGCTTCGATCTTGGACAGGTCCAGGGTGTTGTTGATCAGGCCCAGCAGCATCTGCCCGGCATCCTGAATATGGCTGACGAATTCGCGTTGCTTGGTATCCAGCCCGGTGCGCAGCAGCAGATGGGTGAGGCCGATGACGGCATTCATCGGCGTGCGGATTTCGTGGCTCATGTTGGCCAGAAATTCGGCCTTGGCCGCGGCGGCACTTTCTGCCCGCTGGCTGGTTTCGCGCAGCGTGGCTTCGCTGTGCTTGCGTTCGGTGATGTCGACCAGGGTCTGGATGGCGCCGCAAACCCGGCCATCGCCACAGCGCAGCGGTGCGGCGGTAATCAGCAGCCAGCGGTCGATCCGCGGCACGTGGCATTCGTATTCGTAACCGCCATCAATCAGCGCGGCGGGCTGATAGGGGAGCCCGTCATCGACGTCGACCAAGCCATCGATCAGGCGATCGGCCAGCGTCGGTTGCGGGCTGTCGTCGAAAGCGCGCCAGGGCGTATCGGTGCCAATCATTTCCTGTGCGGACAGTCCGAGGACCTGTTCGCATGCCTTGTTCCAGTGCGTGATGCGATGCTGGTGGTCGAGCACGAAAGCCGGCAGCGGGCTGCCATCGATGATCTGAGCCAGTGAGTCGCGGGCGGCAGCCAGCGCGTGCGTGCGTTCGTCGACCAGGGCTTCCAGATTGCGCCGATGCTGCGCCAGTTCACGATCGCTGCGCAGCTTTTCGGTGATGTCGCGAATGAAGAGGACGATGCCGGAGGCTTTTCCGTGCGAATCCGAAATGGTGGTGTAGGCCGTCGATGCCGCAAATTGCAGGCCACCGGTGCTGTGCATGCGCAGCTCGCGGGTGGCGATGAAACCGGCGCTGTCATCCGGGGCTTCCAGCACGGCCCGCAAAGGATCCCCCTCTTCCCCGGCGGGTAGCAGATGGCGCAAATTGACCGAGGTAATGTCGGCCAGATTGTCCAGACCGAACAACTGACAGGCTTGCTGGTTCGCCGTCTGGATGGCGCCGTTCAGGCCCAGTTGCAAGATGGCATCAGGTGAGGTTTCGACCAGCGTGCGATAGGTCGTTTCGCTCTTTTGCGTGCGCAGGCGGGCGAGCTGCTCCTCGGTCTGGTCCAGAATCAGCGACAGGATGCCGAGCAATTGCCCGGCCGGGTTGCGCAAGGTGACGCTGTACCAGTTGCAATAGAGTTGCAGGCCGCTGCGGGCGATGGCGGGACCGCAAAACTGGCCGTTGCCGTTGTGGTGAAGCAGGGACTTGATCGAATCGCTGAAAGCACCGTGGCATTCCGGTGGCAATAGCAGGCGATGAACGCGCTTGCCAACCACCTGCTCGGCCGTCCACCCAAAGAGGGTCTCGGCCTGGCGGTTCCATTCGGTGATGTGACCGTGGCGATCCCAGAGCACGAAGGCCAGCGGTGCCGTCTTGTAGAGCGCGCGATAGCGCAGCTGGCTGTCACGGGCAGCGGCTTCGATCTGGCGCTGGCGCGTGCTGTCGCTGAAACTCAGGATGATGTTGCCGCCGGGATCACGCCCGCTGCGGACATCGAACCAGCACCACAGGTTGTCGGCCCGGCGCAGGCGCACCGATTGCGCCTTGTTTTGCGCGCCGGGTGGCGCGGTCAGCAAGTCGTAAAGGTTGCCTCGATCATCATCGTGGGCAAGGGCCAGCCAGGCCACCAGTTCGTCCGGCAGATCTTCCGCATAGCCCAGCAAACGATGAAAATTGGGCGATGCCTGTAAACGCTCGCTGCCGGCGGCGCGTACCCAGCAGGCACAGCCGGCAAGGGCGAGGGCCTCTTCCAGTGCGGCGCTGGCCAGCGTACTGCGGGGCGACATGGCGGGGTCAGTATCCGGCGATCAGAACAGCTCGATGTCGTCGCTCTTTTCCTTCATTTCGGCCATGAACTTTTCTACGGCCTCCTGAACGGGAACGCCCTGCATCACGGCATCGAACATCGCAATTTCTTCGCGCGTGGTGTATTTGGTGCGAATCTTGTCCTGCAGGCCCACCCATTCGCCCGGATTGAACAGGCGGCGGGTGTCCGACACCAGATCGCTCAAATCTCCCAGACTCAGCCCAACATGGGCGAGGCGCTGGACCAGCTTGTCGTAGAACTGGAAAGCGATGATGGCCTGATGCACCATGCTGGAGACGTGTTCCGAAGCGCCCAAGAGGCTTTGCTTGGCTGTGCCGACTTCACCCTGATCAGGAAGCGCACCGACCGTTTCCGAGATCATCCGCATATAGCCGGCCA
>JAKLLI010000354.1 GCA_023150195.1 Azonexus sp. | reverse complement strand
CTGGGTGCAATGCCGGTGGATCATCCGCTATCGCTGGGCATGCTCGGCATGCACGGTGCGCCCTGCACCAATCTCGCGCTGGAAGAATGCGACCTGCTGATCGCCGTCGGCGCCCGTTTCGACGACCGCGCCACCGGCAAGGTGGCCGCCTTCTGTCCGCAGGCGAAGATCATCCACATCGACATCGATGCGGCGGAACTCGACAAGATCAAGACCGCCCATGTCGGTATCGTGGCGGATGTTGCCGAAGCCCTCGACCGCTTGTTGCCACTCGTTCCCGAAAATGCCCGCGAAACGTGGGTCGACCGCTGTAACGCCCTCAAAGCCGCGCACCCGCAGCCGCTACCGGATCTTGATGATGTGCGCAGCCATTTTGGCCTGATCCGTGCCATCGCCGACTGTCTGGATGACGAAGCCGCCATCGCCACCGATGTGGGCCAGCATCAGATGTGGGTCGCGCAAGCCTACCCGCTGCGCCGACCGCGTCAGTGGCTGACCTCCGGCGGACTTGGCACCATGGGCTTCGGGGTACCGGCGGCCATTGGCGCCGCACTGGCCGAACCGCAACGCACCGTGGTCTGCTTTACCGGCGACGGCTCCATCCTGATGAACATTCAGGAACTGGTCACGGCAGCCGAACAGCGGGCCAACGTCAAGATCGTGCTGATGAACAACGCCACCCTCGGGCTGGTGCACCAGCAGCAGACGCTGTTCTACGGTCAACGCGTCTTTGCCTCGGAATTTGCCGCCATGCCGGATTTCGTGGGCGCCGCACGGGCATTGGGCATTGCCGCGGTCGACCTCGATCAAACCGACAATCCGCAAGCCGTGCTGGCCGATGCGCTGCACCGCCCCGGCCCCTGCCTCATCCACGCCAGCATCGACGCCGCCCAGAAAGTCTGGCCCATGGTGCCCCCCGGCGCCGCTAACCGCGACATGATCGGAGCCTGAGATGAACGCCATCAACCGTAGTGAAAACGCTGCACTGGCCCGCGCCGTGCTGGAAATCGATGTTGCCAACCATCCGGGCGTGATGTCGCATGTGGTCGGCCTCTTCTCCCGCCGTGCCTACAACGTGGAAGGCATCCTCTGCCTGCCGGTGGGCGACGGCAGCCAGAGCCGCATCTGGCTGCTGGTCAACGAAGACGCCCGGCTGGCGCAAATGATCCGGCAGGTGGAAAAGCTGGAAGACGTCGTCGGCGTTCGCCGCCATCACGCGGATCATGCCGTGTTCAGCGAACTGGAAACCTTCTTCCGGCCATGATCGGGAGACGGGGGCAGCTATCCCGCCCCTGTACTTGCCCGGCAAACCCGTGGGTGACGAGCAGCCGGGCAAGCCTCCCGATTGCGTCGGCACCCAATAATGCCCACAATGTATTTACGGTTATTTCATACAGGGACGCCAAGGCCATGGCACTCATCCACCTGATCTACGTGAGCGCAGCCAGTCGGGAATACAGCGATGCCGAACTCGACGACATGCTCGCATCCTCGATTCGCCACAACACCCCGCAAGGCATCACCGGCATGCTCCTGTACGCTGGCGGCAACTTCATTCAGGTACTGGAAGGCGAAGCGGCGGCCGTGGATGAAACCTATGATCGCATTACCCGCGATCCCCGCCATCATGGCCTGATCCTGATTGAGCGCAGTGCCATCCAGGAACGCGAATTCCCGCAATGGCAAATGGGCTTCCGCCGACTGAGTCAAGCCGACATCGCGGCCGGCCCGGCTTTTTTCCCCTTGCTAAAAAATGCCTTCGACACCACCGCCAACACCATTACCCCCGGGATCGCCCGGGAGTTGCTGGCGCAGTTCGTCTTGCAATCGGCTTGATCGCTACCGCCCTGGCTTACGGGCTGGATTGACAAAGTACGTCGCTGGTGGACGAGGCATCGGCCATGCGTTGCAAGTTTTCCTGCACCTGGAAACTGGCCCGCTCCATTGCCTCCACATGGCGCAACATGCTGTCCATGTCACCTTGTTGGCGAGCACGCAAGGCTTCGATGCCGGCACGATGGACATCCACATGCGGGCTTTCAATGTCGCGATAGCCATCCAGGCGGCTAAAACATGCCTGCCCTTCCCCTTCGTAGTACCACTTGCCCAAACGGCACTGGGTGTGCAAAACCACCTGTTCCGGGCTGATTGCGTATTTCGCGGCATCGTGACCGGTGATTTCGCCAAAGCGTGACCGCCGTTTCACGAAAGCGTGACCGCGATTTCGCGCTGAACGTGACCGATGAGGAAGATGTTGCATGAATAGTTAAAGGTAGCCTCGCCGCTTT
>JAKLLI010000004.1 GCA_023150195.1 Azonexus sp. | reverse complement strand
ATTGGGTGTGGTCTGCGGTTCCTCGTAGCCCAGTTTCGGCACGCCGGATTCGATCACCTGGCGATCATCGGCACGATAGCGTTCAGCTTCTGGCGCCCAGCCCATGGCGAAATCGTTTTTGCCGATGATTTCGTTACGGCTGCCGAGGCCGGCATCCTGCACGAAGAGTGAATTGCAACCCAGATAGTCGAGGGTGCGGTCTTTCCAGAAAATGCGCACCGGCGCGTGGTCAACAATGGTTTGCAGCAAATTCCGCGATGCTTCAAGTTCCCCTTGGGCTTCGCGCAGCGATTGTTCGGCCTGGCGGTGTTCGGCCAGTTCGCGCATCAGGCGCAGGGTATTGCTGGAGAGTGTCGAGTAAATTGACAGGATGATCTCGATCAGCGCCCGGTTGCTGCCGCTCATCCTTTCCTTGGCCAGGGCTTTTGCCTGCGCCAGCGAAGTGCCCCGCAACAGTTCGTCGACCGTATAAGCCATGAAACGATCGGATTCCAGAATGTGCGACGCCAGCCACTGCGCCAGATAGGCCAGCGCTTCTTCCGCGACTTCCTTGTTCGTTTGCTGCGTCAGTTTGCTGCGAATGCGGGCGATTTCCTGACCAAAGGCCCGGTGCGTGTTGCGGTGCATTTCCTCTGAGGGATCCGTACCGAGGTATTGCCGCCAGATCGCCTCTTCGGATTGAAAGTGATAAATCGCGTAGTCGGAGAGCTGATCGAAGACATGTTCCAGCACGTCGGTTTCGCCTGACTGGAAGGCGATGTGCGTCGCCAGATCATTGAGCAATTTCACCAGCTGCTTGTGCTGCTCATCCACCTTGGGCAGGCCTGTATTGAAATTGTCGTCCCAAGGAAAAATATCGATCGAATTCACAGTCAAGGCTCGGGGGAGTGGGCTGAGGCGAGACTGGCAAATTTAATTGATTTTGCAACTTTCCGCTACGCTGCCTGCTGCCGTTTCAGTGTTTGCAGCACGCCGGAAGTGTCGTCCTCGTCGTGCGGTCTGTCACCCTGACGGAAAAGCGTGGTCTGTCGCTTCAGATAGTTCGTATATTGGCCGACCAACATCGGATAACGCCCCCGGCCCATCGCGTCCTGGCCATGGCAGTGGGCGCATTCATCCCGGTAGGTTTCTCCGCCTGCAGCAGCATTTCCCTCTGCGCGCGGAATGATCATGACTTTTTCTGCCATCCGCAGCCGGGTCAATGCGTCTTCGTCACCACGATAGGTCGGCATGTCGGACGACAACGCGATGCCGGACAAATAGGCAGCGACATCGGCGATGTCCGCATCCGACAGCTCCTTTTCCTGGGTGTAGGGGAACATCGGTAGGTTGATGCGGACCCTGGCGCGGAAGTTTCGCAGCTGGTTTTCCAGGAATTTGGCGGGTTGACCGGCAATTCTGGGGTATTCGCCCCGCTTTCCACCCCGTCCGTCATCGCCGTGACAAGCCGCGCAGGTGCCGTTGATTTCGCGTCCTTTTTCGATATCAGCCGCCCAGGTCAGGGTATATAAACAGCATAAAAAAAGGCAGGTCAGGGTACGCATGGGGCTTCCAGATAAATTGATTTTGCGGATTCTTCCATGCGTCGTGCGTGCGAAAAATTGATGTAAATCAATCGGCTGGAGGCTTTTTTTCAAAACATTACATTCGACAGTCCTAGTTTTATCAATCATCAAGGACGCTCATCTTTCATGGGATCAATCTCCGCACCATTGCGCTGGGGGTTCAAGTGCAATATCAACATAGGAGAGGAAAGATGAAAGCAGGATCGATTGGAATCATCGCACTCAGCATCTTGGCGGGCGCTGCCGGATCGGCCTTGGCGCAGGAAGCCAAGGCACCGGAGTTGACTGCGGCGGAAAAGGAGCAGGCCAAGAAGATTTACTTCGAGCGCTGTGCCGGTTGTCACGGGGTGTTGCGCAAGGGGGCCACAGGCAAGAACCTGGAGCCGCATTGGAGCAAGAAGGGCAAGGATGGCGCAGTGACCGAGGGCGGCACCTTGAAGCTGGGTCAGAGCCGACTGGAAAAAATCATCGGTTACGGGACCGATGGCGGCATGGTGAATTTTGACGACATCCTGACCAAGGAAGAAATCACCCTGATGTCGAAGTACATCCAGAATACGCCGGATGTGCCACCCGAATACAGTTTCAAGGACACCCTGGATTCATGGAAGGTGATTGTTCCGGTCGACCAGCGGCCGAAGAAGCAAATGAACAATTACAACCTCAAGAACATGTTCTCGGTCACCTTGCGTGATACGGGTGAAGTGGCATTGATTGACGGCGACACGAAAGAAATCCGTTCTGTCGTCAAGACCGGCTACGCAGTCCATATTTCGCGCCTGTCTGCTTCCGGACGTTATGTTTATGTGATTGGTCGCGATGGTCGTCTGAGTCTGATCGATTTGTGGATGGAAAAGCCCGCGGTGGTTGCCGAAGTCAAGATCGGTTTTGATGCGCGCTCGGTCGATACCTCCAAATTTGCCGGCTTTGAAGACAAGTATGCGATTGCCGGTTCTTACTGGCCTCCCCAGTACGTCATCATGGATGGCGACACCCTGAAACCGCGCAAGGTCGTTTCCACCCGTGGCATGACCGTGGATGGCGAGTACCATCCGGAGCCCCGTGTGGCCTCGATTGTTGCTTCGTTCATCAAGCCGGAGTGGGTCGTCAACATCAAGGAAACCGGCCAGATCCTGCTGGTGGACTATTCGGATATCGAAAATCTGAAGACGACGACCATCGCCTCTGCCAAGTTCCTCCACGATGGTGGCTGGGACGCCTCCAAGCGTTATTTCCTGGTCGCAGCGAACGCTTCGAACAAGATTGCCGCGGTGGATACCAAGACTGGAAAGCTGGCTGCCCTGGTGGATGTCGCCAAGATCCCGCATCCGGGTCGCGGTGCCAACTTTGTTCATCCGACCTACGGACCGGTTTGGGCAACAGGCCACCTCGGTGCGGATGTGGTGACCCTGATTTCGACCCCGTCGGAAAAGAAAGAACATGCCAAGTTCAAGCAGTTCAACTGGAAGGTGGTTCAGGAAATCAAGCACGTTCCGGGCAATCTCTTTGTGAAGACGCATCCGAAGTCCAGGCATTTCTGGGCTGATGCGCCACAAAATCCGGACAAGGATCTGGCGGAGTCCGTTGCGGTTTGGGATATGGCCGATCTCTCCAAGCCGAAAGCGGTGCTGAACGTGGCCAAGGATTCCGGTCTGCCGCCGACCAAGGCGGTCAAGCGTGCCGTACATCCGGAGTACTCAGCGGATGGCAAGGAAGTCTGGATTTCCTTGTGGGGTGGCAAGACCGATCAGTCTGCCGTGGTGGTGTATGACGACGAAACCTTGAAGGTCAAGAAGGTCATTACCGATCCGAAGATGATCACGCCGACCGGCAAGTTCAACGTCTACAACACGCAGCACGACATCTACTGATCAATTTTTCGCTTTTGATCTGACGCAAGGATACGGGGGCGCAAGCCCCCGTAATCTCTGGTGGGTCGGAAAGCGAGAGCGGCAGGAGCGCAATACGATGAATTCTCGAGTGATATTCAGCAGTCTTTTGGTGGCGGGTTTGGGGTTGAGCGCAGGTGGTGTCCATGCGGCCCCAGACTGGAGCAAGGTGCCGGTAACCGCCATTCACGTTTTCTATCCCGGGGCTACTCCCTTCCAGTGGATACAAAGCAAGGGCAAGCACGGCGGTAGCCGGGGCTTGTCGCGAGGCGAAAGCTGTGCAGGTTGCCATGTGGAAGGTGGCGAGATCAATCTTGATCTCGAGCGCATTGCCAAGGAGCTGGAACCCGCTGGCGCGCCCAAGGTGCGCAGCTATCCGGTGCAGGTGCAGGCCGCGTATGACGCCGATCTGCTCTACGTCCGTCTGCGGTTCAAGGCGCCGGAAGGCGGTTTCGATCATTCCGACAAGGAAAACGTGCTGAAGGCCACGGTGTTGTTCCCCGATGCGCAGGTGCCACTGGCCAGTCAGGTCGGCTGCTGGGCGAGTTGCCACGAGGATGCGCGCACCATGCCGGGGGCTCAGGAGACCAAGAGCAAGTACGTGACGGCGGGGGGATATGACCTGATGCAGTGGTCGAGCAGCGGCAAGGTGTCGGATGGACGGATCACCGACCAGCGGCGCATGCAGGGCGGGGCTGCGGGCGTCAAAGCCGAAGGGAGTCAGAGCGCTGACGGCTGGACCATCACCTTCAGCCGAAAACTGGCCGGACAAACGCCGATCGTGCCGGGCCAACCGGTGTATTTCGGTCTGGCGATTCATGCCGATCATGCCGGCGGGCGTTTCCATCACGTGTCCTTCGGACACACCATCGGCTTGGGTGGTGAGGGCGATGTCAAGGCCAGCAAGTTCTAGCCGGACGCGCCGCCAGCGTGCCCGCTTCCAGTGGTTGTTGCGGGTGTCGCTGGCACTGGCCGGGGCCCTCCTGCTCTTCTTGCAGGGGGTGGCGCTGGCCGAGGCAGCAGAACAGGTGGTGAGTATTTCGGGCTACCGCTTTTCTCCCGAAACAGTGCGGATTCGCCCCGGCGATACCGTGCGCTGGGTCAATCAGGAAAAACGCACCAGCCATTCGGTGGTGATCGACGGGCAGGAATCGGAACGCTTTTTCCCCGGCGAGTCATGGGAAAAGCGTTTCGAGGTGGTGGGTGAGTTTATGTATCACTGCGGGCCTCATCCGGAAATGAAGGGAGTGGCCCTTGTTGCGGACTAGCCTCGTTTTTGCCGCACTTGGGGTGTCGACCGTCGCCATGGCGGATGCCCCGCTCCCGGATCGACAAATGGCACTGACCCACATGGTCAGGCAGGAGTGTGGTTCCTGTCACGGGATGAGCTTGCAAGGGGGGCTCGGACCGTCGTTGCTGCCGGCCGCGCTGGCTGAAAAATCCCTTGAAGGGCTGACTGCCACCATCTACGCCGGCCGGCCCGGGACCGCGATGCCGCCGTGGCAGCGTTTTTTGAACGAGGCCGAGGCGCAATGGATTGTCGAACAATTGATGAAAGGTTTCCCCGAGTGAGCATGAAAACGCCGCTTTTCATTCGTCGCCTGATCTTGGCGATGGCCGCCTGCACACTGGTGGCCTGCACCACGATGAGCCCTCGCGGCACGGGTGATCTGGCTCTCATCATCGAACGCACCAGTGGTCATGTCACCTTGGCCAGCACCACGAGCGCTCAGCCTTATGCGCGGATTGGCGGCCTCGGTGACCTCTCGCATGCTTCGGCCGTGTATTCGCGGGATGGGCGTTACGCCTATGTTTTCGGGCGGGATGGTGGACTCAGCAAGATCGACATGCTGACGGGCACCCTGGTTAAACGGGTGATTCAGAGCGGCAATGCCATAGGGGGGTCGATTTCCCAGGATGGGCGCCTCGTGGTGGTACAGAACTACACGCCAGGCGGCATCAAGGCCTTTGACGCTGAAACCTTGGAACTGCTCTCCAACGTACCCGCCAGCTATGGCGACGGCCAGTTTTCCAAGGTGGTGGGACTGGCCGATGCACCCGGCAACAAGTTTGCCTATGCCTTGTTTGATGCCGGGGAGATCCGGGTCACTGATTTCAGCGATCCCCGGCAGCCGGTGACAAGCCGCTATCCCGCCGGCAATCAGCCTTACGACGGTTTGGTAACACCGGACGGTCGACACTTCCTGGCTGGCCTTTTTGGTGAGGATGGGATCGCGCTGCTGGATCTCTGGCAGCCAGAAAAAGGATCGCGCAAGATTCTGGAAAACTATGGCCGTGGCGAAGCGAAGCTGCCGGTATTCAAGATGCCGCATCTGCGTGGCTGGTCGGTGGCACAAGGCAAGGCGTATCTGCCGGCGATTGGTCGCCACGAAGTGCTGGTCGTGGATGTGGCGACCTGGCGGGAGGTCGGGCGCATCCCGGTGCGCGGACAACCGGTGTTCGTGATGGCACGGCCCGATGGTCGCCAGGTATGGGTGAATTTCGCTTTCCCCGACTATGGCATGGTCGATGTGATCGACACCCTCAGCGGCCAGGTGGCGCATCGCATCGAACCCGGCAAGGGCATCCTGCACATGGAGTTCACGCCGCGTGGCGAGCAGGTCTGGATGTCGGCCCGTGATGATCACAAAATTTTGATTTACAACACGGAAACCGTGGCCCCAATCGGGGAAATTAAGGCCGATGCACCTTCCGGAATTTTCTTTTCCAGTCGCGCCCACCGAATCGGCTTCTAAATGAACGAAACCCTGGATTTCTCTCTGCTGGACGCCTTTCAGCGTGACTTTCCGCTGACCAGTCGCCCTTATGCCGAGCTGGCTCAGCGTCTGGGGAGCGAGGAATCCGTGGTCATGGCCCGTCTGGAGGCCATGCGCGCCGATGGGCGGATTTCACGGATCGGGGCCGTGTTGCCCCCGGGGCGTTTCGGGGTATCCACCCTGGTGGCGATGGCCATCCCGGCGGAGCGACTGGATGAAGCGGCGGCCATCATCAACACCTTCCCCGGCGTCAATCACAACTATGAACGCACTCACCATTTCAACCTCTGGTTCGTGTTGACCGCAGGTACGCAGCAAGCCTTGGTACGCACGCTGGCCTGCATCGAACAGGCGGTTGAAACAACGGCGCTTGCCTTGCCGCTGGAAAAGGCCTATCACATTGATCTGGGTTTCTCACTCGACAACCGGGGAGATCAGCCTCGGCGTAGCGGTCCCCCCCCCGCCTTTGCCCCGCTACGCCCCATGCAGGCGAGCGAGCGCTATTTACTGCGGGCACTGCAAAATGGGTTAACCATTTGTGAGCGCCCCTACGCGGAGCTGGCAGCTGCCTGCGGACTGGATGAAGCGACCGTGATCGAGCGCCTGACGGCCTGGGTGGCTGATGGCAGCATTAAAAGACTGGGCGTGATTGTTCGCCATCGCGAGCTGGGCTTTGACGCCAACGCCATGCTGGTGCACGACATTGCCGATGATCGGGTGGACGACATTGCCCAGGCGCTGGCCGGAGAGTCTGCCGTCACGCTGTGTTATCGGCGGCCGCGCCGGGGTGCGCGCTGGCCCTTCAATCTCTTCTGCATGATTCACGGTCAATGCCGGACAGCCGTGCTGGGGGAGATTGCTGCCTTGCGCCATCGTCATGGCCTGGCTGATGTGCCGCATTCCGTGTTGTTTTCTGAACGCTGTTTCAAACAGATGGGCGCGCGCTATGTCTGATTTTTCGCCGCTGGATGCGGTCGACCGGAAGATCATCGACACCCTGCAAGGCGGGTTTCCGCTCTCGCCCACGCCATACGCAGATGCCGCAGTGGCACTCGATATTTCCGA
This sequence comes from Azonexus sp., assembly GCA_023150195.1. Taxonomy (GTDB): domain Bacteria; phylum Pseudomonadota; class Gammaproteobacteria; order Burkholderiales; family Rhodocyclaceae; genus Azonexus. The sequence goes on along the minus strand of JAKLLI010000004.1, from coordinate 22,291 downwards.
GCAGGAACTGCTGGCACGACTTCAGCGGCTATTGGCCGAAGGCATCCTGACCCGCTTTGGCCCGCTATTCCAGATCGAACGCTGCGGTGGCGCCTTCGTGCTGGCGGCGCTGGCCGTGCCTGATGCCGACTGGGAAAGGGTATGTCGCACCGTCAACGATTTTCCCGAGGTGGCCCACAACTATCGGCGAACCCATTCCCTGAACATGTGGTTTGTATTGGCCACGGAAACGCCGGAAGGCATTGGCGAGGTGATTTCCAGAATCGAAGCGGCCACCGGCTTGCCGGTACACGCCTTTCCGAAAGAACGGGAATATTTTGTTGAAATGAAGTTGCCCGCCCGGGAGCGTCCCAATGAATGAATTCGAGCGGGCCTTGATACTGGCCACGCAAGCCGGCCTGCCCCTGGTGGCGCGGCCGTACGCCGCATTGGCCGAGTCCCTGGGGTGCAGCGAGCATGCGGTGATCGCAGGCTTGCAGAACATGCTGGCCAGCGGACGGATACGCCGGATCGGCGCGGTCCCCAATCACTACGCCATTGGTTATACGGCCAACGGCATGACCGTCTGGGATGTGGACGACGACGAGGTTGATGAGCTGGGACTGCGGGTTGGGCAATTGCCTTTCGTCACCCATTGCTATCGTCGTCCGCGCAGCCTGCCGGCGTGGCCCTACAACCTGTTTGCCATGGTGCATGGGGCATCGCAGGACGAGGTGAGGGCACACATGACCTCGATTCGCAGTTTGTTGGGCACGGCCTGTCGCGCCGACGATGTTCTGTTCTCCACCGCCATCCTGAAAAAAACCGGCTTGCGTCTGGCCGCCTGAAGAAAGTCTGCATGTTCCGCATCAGTCAGTTCATTGCCGAAATCGATACACCCACTCCGCCAGGACCGCGTCGCAATCCGCCCGGGCCGGTAGTCATCTGGAATCTCCTGCGGCGCTGCAACCTGACGTGTCAGCATTGCTACTCGGTGTCGACGGATACGCACTTTCCGGGCGAACTGAGTACGCCGGAAATCTACCGGGTGATGGATGAACTGAAGGCCGCTCGCGTGCCCGTTCTGATTCTGTCCGGCGGGGAGCCCCTGCTGCATCCGGATATTTTTGCCATTGCACAGCGCGCCAAGGCCATGGGCTTTTACGTTGCGCTATCGAGCAATGGCACCTTGATCAACACCGACAATATTGACGACATTGCCGCCTGTGATTTCGATTACGTGGGCGTATCGCTGGATGGTCTGGGGGCGACGCATGACCGCTTTCGGCGCATGGCCGGCGCCTTTGATGCATCGCTGAATGCGATTCGCCTGTGTCGCGATCTGGGGCTGAAGATCGGCGTGCGTTACACCATGACGCAAGATAACGCGCAGGATTTGCCCGGCTTGCTGGCCTTGATCGAGGACGAGGCGATCGATCGCTTCTATTTCTCACATTTGAACTACGCCGGCCGGGGCAACAAGAACCGTGCGAGCGATGCACGCCACCGGATGACGCGGGACGCCATGACCCGCTTGTTCGACACCGCGCTCACGCTGCGCCAGCGGGGGATTGCCAAGGAATTCACCAGTGGCAACAACGATGCCGACGGCCTCTGGTTTCTGCATTGGGTTCGTGCCAACTTTCCCGAGGCCGCGGCACACATCGAGGCCAAGCTGAATCAATGGGGCGGCAATGCCTCGGGCGTCAATGTGGCCAATATCGACAATCTGGGCAAGGTGCATCCCGACACCATGTGGTGGCACCGCACGCTGGGCGATGTCCGCGAACGGCCCTTTGGCGACATCTGGCGCGATCGCAGCGATCCCGTCATGGCCGGGCTGCAAGCCTTTCCCCGGCCCGTCGAAGGGCGTTGCGCCACCTGTTCACATCTTGGTATCTGCAACGGCAACACGCGTGTCCGGGCCGAGCAACTCACCGGCAACGTCTGGGCCGAAGATCCCGGCTGCTATTTGAGCGATGAAGAAATTGCGCACTGAACGAAAGCCGCTTATGCGATCCCTCCTGATTTCCTTCCTGCTCGGCAGCAGCCTGAGCGCCATGGCCGCCGACGGCGCCTTGCCCGATGTCGGCAAGGTCTTCCAGACCCATTGTGCCACCTGTCACGGCGCAGACCGCCTGGGCGGCGTGGGACCCGCCCTGTTACCGGAAAACCTCGGGCGCTTGCGCAAGGGCGAGGCCGAAAAAGTGATTGCTGATGGCCGCAGCGCCACCCAGATGCCCGCCTTCAAAGGCGTGATTGATCCCGCCCTGATCGCCGGCTTGCGTGAATTCATCTACACGCCGCCCGCCGAAATGCCCACATGGGACGAAGTCGCCATTCTCGGGTCGCGGATCGTGCATGCCGACGAACGCAAATTGCCGGCAAAACCCGCGTTTACCGCAGACCCCATGAACCTGTTCATCGTCGTCGAAAGCGGCGATCACCATGCCTCGATCATCGATGGCGACCGCTTGGCGCCTATTCACCGTTTTCAGACGCGTTTTGCCTTGCATGGCGGGCCGAAGTTTTCGCCGGATGGCCGCTTTGTGTACTTCGCTTCCCGCGATGGCTGGATCACCAAATACGACATCTGGAACCTGACGCCGGTGGCCGAAGTGCGTGCCGGCATCAATACCCGGAATGCCGCGGTGTCCTCCGATGGCAAATTCATTGCGGTGGCCAATTATCTGCCGCATTCGCTGGTGATTCTGGACAGCGATCTGAAGCCGGTGCGTGTTCTGCCGGTGGCCGATGTTTCCGGCAAGCAGAGTTCGCGGGTTTCTGCGGTCTACGACGCCGGGCCGCGAAAAAGCTTTGTGGCCGCGCTCAAGGATGTGAAGGAAGTCTGGGAAATTTCCTACGACCCCACCAAACCGGACATCCCGAACGGCATGGTGCATGACTTCCAGTACAAGGAGGGCGCGTTCATGAAGGCCTTCCTCAATCCGCAACGCACCCAGGTCGAAGACTATCTCGATGATTTTTTCTTTACCCAGGACTATGCCGACCTGATGGGCGCCTCCCGAACCGCCGGACGCGGGCAGGTGATCAATCTCGATGCGCGGCGCAAGGTGGCCGATCTTGAACTGCCGGGCATGCCGCACCTGGGCTCCGGCATCACCTGGACGTGGGAAGGGCGCACCGTGATGGCGACCCCCAATCTCAATCAGGGTGTGATCAGCATCATTGATACGGTCAACTGGCAAACCGTGCGCAATATTGAAACCCTGGGGCCAGGATTTTTCATGCGCAGCCACGAAAACAGCCCCTACGCGTGGACCGATTCGATGATGAGTCGCGCGCACAAGGACACCCTGCAAGTCATCGACAAGCAGACGCTGGCCGTGGTCGCCCGCTTGCGTCCCGAACCGGGCAAAACCCTGGCTCATGTCGAATTCACCCGCGACGGCCGCTATGTATTGGCGAGCCTGTGGGAGCGCCAGGCCGATGGCGGTTGCCTGATCGTGTACGACGCCAACACCCAGCAGGAAATCAAGCGCATCCCCATGGATAAACCAGTGGGGAAATACAACCTGTACAACAAGATCAACCGTTCTGAAGGCACCAGCCACTGAGCGGCGGCGCACAAATACACGCACGATGCACGGAGAGAAACCCATGAATATCGCAATCCAGCCGGGCAAGGTCAGCCTTGTCGGCGCCGGTCCCGGCGACCCCGAACTCTTGACCCTGCGGGCCTGGCGCCTGATCCGGACGGCACAGGTGGTGGTCTACGACAATCTGGTGGGCGATGACATCGTGGCCATGCTTCCGGAGGACGCCGAGCGTGTTTTCGTGGGCAAATCGTCGGGCAACCACACGCTGCCGCAGGAGGACATCAATGCCTTGCTCGTCACACTGGCACAGCGGGGCCACAATGTTATCCGGCTCAAAGGGGGCGATCCCTTCATTTTTGGCCGGGGCGGTGAAGAACTGGATGCCCTTGAAGCGGCGGGCATTCCATTTGAAATCATTCCCGGGATCACGACGGCGCTGGCCGTGGGCGCGTCGCTCGGCATTCCGCTGACGCACCGCGCGCATGCCTGCAGCCTGACCCTGACCACCGGCCATTTGAAGGACGGTCAACTCGATCTGGATTGGCAAACCCTGGCGCACGACCGGCAAACCATCGCCATTTACATGGGCCTGGCTGCGCTACCCAAAGTGTGTGCCGAGTTGATCGCCCACGGCATGCCGGCCAGCACACCGGGCTTGGTGGTGCAATCGGCAACGACGCCAAATCAAGTCACCGTGGCCGGGGAACTGGCCAATCTGCATGAACGGGTACTGGCTGCGGGCCTGCGCTCCCCGGCGCTGATCCTGATCGGCCCCGTATGTGCCCTGTATTCGCCCGCACGGGAACAGGGGCTGCTGGCGGCGCGGCGGCCGGAGAAGGTGGCAAACCTTTCATCCTTCCTGGTAGCGGTCAGCTAAAAGCGGGGGCACCCGCCAAGCGGTGGCCACTTGGGTGGACGAGGTGCTGAAATGGGATGTTGCTCCATCGATTGCCACCCTGCATCTGGGCTGAGTCACGCCACCTGATCGTCTTCGGAAAATTTGTCCCACAAAGCGTTTTTGAACCAGTTTGGCATCACATCCGATTTCAATTCAATTGTCTGCGCATCGACAACTTCGGCAATCCACACCCGCTCATACCCCGAGTTGTCAAAGATATAGGCACGATCTGTATTCAGCACCGCATCGAAAAGCAGGTTTAAGGAGTTGTCGTAGCGGCTGATGATTTTATCTGTATCCACGTGATGCCCGCCCATTGCGACGCGATGACGAACACGGTCGATATTGATGTCAGGATCTTCTGTTGCAACGAAGTAGAGATAGGTGCGAAAGCCCTTGTCGCGAGCACTTTGCAGAAATCCCACCTTGCTTGGATGAGACATCACTGTCTCAAACGTAAATGACTCTCCCTCTTCCAGTAGCTTCTGTCGAATCAAGTCCGCAAGGACTGAGGCATAGTAAGAATTTGGAAGGATATTCCCGAAGGTCAGTACGCCATTCACGACTTGCAATTGCGCCGCTTCATCCAGCAGATTTTGCTTTGCCAGCAGGGTAGAGGCCGCCAAGAATGCCTGAAATTCGGTATTGGTGACGTCGATCGAAAAATCGCGGAAGTTCAGCCCCGGTCCGCTACGCAAGGTCTTTTCGATCTCATCAGCATTGACATACACACCCAGCCATTCGGGGGCTAGATAGTCCTTGAGTGTGCTTTTCCCGGAACCATTCGGCCCGGCAAACATCCGCAAGCGAGGAACTGGGGAGGTCGTCATTTACTCCGCACCAGAACCCGTTTTGTTCCGGGGACAACGGGTATCGGTCGGCTGAGCTTCTTGATAACCCGCTGCGTACCGTCGGCAGAGGTTTCCACCAATTTGCCATTAACGGCCTCCAGCACCTTGCCATCTGAACTCAGCGCCAGCTGATAGGCCCGCTGAAATGCACTACCAGCCAACTCGGGAATGTTGCGTTCCAGCAGTTGCATTGCCTGCTCGCTCAACACGGCTTTTCGCTGCATGTTTTTCTACCCGTACGCTCTGTGATGGCGCTAACTGTACGACAAACAGGCGATTGGATGGAATGCTTTTGGAAGGCGTGGAGGATGCATGTTAAATGTTGCCGTTCAGGGGCTGACCACGCTGTTGCGCAGGCGATCGACGTCCGGAATGAGGATGCGCCGGCCTTCTACCTGAATCATGCCGTCGTGTACCAGTTCATGCAGTACCCGCGAAAAATGCTCCTGCGTGAGGCTCAGGCGCGAGGCGATGGTGCCTTTGTGCGTCTGCAATTGAACGACTACCGCGCCGTGTGGGTTGGCGTCGCCGGCCTGCTCGATTTCGCCGAGCAGGTAGCCGATGATGCGCTCCTTGCCCGAGCACAGGGAATGCAGTTCCAGTTCCTTGATCAGGTGATGCAGGCGGTGAGAGAGTCCGGCAATCAGATTGAGGCAGAAATCCTTGTCGCGCTCGATTTCCTGAAAGATGGCGTCCTTGGAGACATGGATCAGCTGACAATCGGTCAGGGCTTGGGCCATCAGCACATAGGGCTTCTTCATGAACATCACGGCTTCGCCAAAAGTGTTGCCCTCACGCAGGATGTCGACCACTTTCTGATTTCCGTCTGCGGATACAAAGGCCAGTTTCACTTGCCCTTTCTGGATCAGATGAAAGCCGTGACAGGGATCGCCCTTGTGAAAAAGGATGTTGCCACGGTCGTAACTTTCCCGGCGGCTGCCACGCGCCATCCGCAGCAGATCTTCTTCGGTCAACCCGGAAAACAGGGGGATTTGCGCCAGCAGTCCGGCAATGGCCAGGTGGCCCGTTTCGGCGTGCGCATTGGGGTTGGGCGAATGGGGGGGCATGCACGGCATGGGGCTTACCTCGTGAGTTGGGCGTAGAACATGGGCAGGTGGGCGGGTAGCTCCTGCGGGCTGCGCAGAATGGTGTAGCCTGCGGGACCAAAGAGGTGGGGGAGATAGCCGCCACCTTCGCGGTCGATGGTGAGACAAAAGGGAATCAGGCCTTGTTTACGCGCTTCATGAATCGCTGCGCGCGTGTCTTCGATGCCATAACGGCTGTCGTAGAGATCAAGGTCGTTGGGTTTGCCGTCGGAAAGCAACAGAAGGATGCGTCGACCGGCGGCTTGCTTGGCCAGCAACTGGCTGGCGTGGCGTATGGCCGCACCCATCCGGGTGTAGTACCCAGGCCGGATCGCCTGAACACGGCCACGCACCACGTCGTTGAAGGGCTCGTCGAAATCCTTGAGACGGTGGAAACGGACTTGCTGTCGCCGCAGCGAGGAAAACCCGCAAATCGCGAAGCGGTCACCGGTCGACCGCAGGGCTTCGCCAAAAAGCAGCAAGGCATCGCGAATGACGTCGATCACACGGGCGTCGTTGGAGACCCAGCTGTCGGTGGACAGCGAGAGATCGGCCAGGACCAGACAGGCCAGATCCCGTTCGCGTTTTTCCAGCGACAAATACAGTTGTTCGTCCGGGTGACGTCCGGTGGCGCGGTCGCTGAAGGCCCGGACCACGGCATCGAGATCCATTTCACTGCCTTCGGCCTGGCCTTTCAGCCAGCGCCGCGCCGGTTGCAGGGCGGCAAACTGCTGGTGCAGGCGCTTGGCGGTCCGCCGCAGATGGGGGGGCAAGCCTTGAGGCACCGCGTGACGGCTGGCCATTTCCTGCACCCGGACATGGTCTTCGAGCAATTCGTTCTTGCGATAGTCCCATTCCGGCAGCGGAATGCCGGCACCCAGCGGCACGTCGTCTTCCGCTGCGGAGGGCAGGTCGAGATCGAAGCGGACTTTGGAGGCAATGCGTTCGCCCTGATCCGGGGTGGCGAGCGAGAGCTGTTCCATGTTGCGGGCGAGGTCGGCGGCGTTGTCGTCCGGCTCGTCGTCCACACTGCGGTTGACGCGCACGAATTCGGCCACCGAGAGCAGGCTTTCGGCACGGAAATACATCAAGACCCCATTTTTTTCCGTAGGGCTGTCCACCTTTTCTGCTCGATGCGCTTCGTCTCGCGCATCCTGCTGCGGACTCCCCTGGCTTTCCGTGCCGCCGGCATCGTTCCGTGCGGCTTTGGCCGGCGCCTGGCCCAGCGAGTCGGCATGCAGCCAGAGCAGGACCGGTTGATGCGGTGGCGTACCGGGTGGAACGGGGGGTAATTCCGTGACGCTGCCGGGTGCGGTCAACGCGCTGCGCAGGGCATTTTCCCGTGCGGCTTCCTCTGCTGGCAAACTGGTCTGGGGCAAGCGCAGGGGCAGGTAGGCAGCCACCAGACGCTGGTAGCGCGCGGCAAGGCCGGGCCAGCGATTCAGTGCGAGCCGGGTGGCGGCCTGGTTGCGCAGGATGCCCCAGGGATCGTTGGCGATGGGGGTGATGCCGTCCATGCTGGCGGCCAGGGCGGCCAGCCAGAAATACAGATCGCGGTTCAGACCGGGATCGGGAAAGGCATCCAGCAGCGGGGGCAGGCGCAGCGTTTGCTGGTCGCGTCGCGCCAGTGTGAGCCGCTCGCCGGTACCCGCCAGCCGGGAGAGCCAGCTTCGCCGGTGCTCGTGCGCGTCGGCGGTGGCCGCAGCGACCCGCAATCCTGGATCGCCACCCAAGGCGCGGAAGTAAATCCCCAGCGATCGATTCATCGATTTGAGGGTGACCGCCGCTTCCGGGTGGCTGCCGCCGGCGGCCCGGGTGATCCAGCGATGCCAGAGTTTTCCGACCCATTCTTCCATCAGGCCTTCTCCCCTTTGCCCGGCCGAAAGCCCGCCTCATTGCGGCGTGCATCGTCGTCGCTGACCCAGCGCAGCAAGGCCCCGTCGGGATTTGCCTGCTGCACCGTGGCGCAGGCGCTCAGGCACTGCCCGCACTGGGTGCAGGTGAACATGTGCCGTTTGATGTTGCGCGGGTTCAGGCGCATGGGGCAGACGGCATCGCAGGCCGAGTGGCGGTCCGGCAGGCAGGTGTTGCAGGCGCTGCCGCGTTGGCGGTCGAAGCCGACCACCATGCCGTCGCGGTTACCCATCCAGACCAGTGACTGAAAGAGGCCGACGGCGCAGGCGTAACGACAGAAGAGGTGGCGGGCGAAGAGAAATTCGATACTGAGCGCGATCGTGGCGGCGACGATGAAGCGCGTCTGGTTGGGCGTCAGCGTGTTGTTCAGCAAATTGCCGTACACCTCGGCGGGTGGCAGCAGGTAAGTCAGGAAGACGACGGCCCAGCACAGGGCAAAACCGACCGCCGTCGGCAAGACCAGCAGCCACCAGCGTGCATCGTGGCGGCGGGGGCGACCATCGGCTTGCCACGGCGGCAGAATTTCTTTTTCCCACAGGCTGGGTTTTCCTGAAGCGCGCAGCATCAGGCCATTGATGGCTTCGACGACCGAAAAATGGGGGCATAGCCAGCCGCAATAGAGGCGTCCCCAGCGACGCGCGCTCCACAGAAAAATGCCAGCTCCTGCCAGAATGGGCAAAAACAGTCGGGTCAGCACGTTGACCGCCGCTTCCCCCGCACCAATCCGTCCCGCCAGGAAATCATCCATGCCCAGCCGCCATTCGAACCCCAACAGCCAGGCGTGTCCGGCTGCCAGGTCGTAGCGGAACAGATTGAACACCGGCGCCAGAATGAAAAGGATGAAAAACCCGCTTTGCCAAAGCCAGCGCGAGCGTCGCAAACCCGGCGATGCGGAGGCGGTTCGACTCATGGCAGGGGCGGCCCGATCAGGGGAACGCGCCACGGATGGCCATTCATGGCACGCACCAGCCCCATGAATCCCAGCAGGATCACCCCCGCGTGGACCAGCACGAAATAGAGCACGCCAATGACCCAGGACCAGGGGTTGTCAAAACCGCCGACGAGCATGATCGCGGCGGAAAACCCGACCAGCACGCTACCGCCCCACAGGCTGAGGGCGACGGTTTGCTGAAGGTGATTGCGCACCAGGGGATCGGGATGCTGTCGGTGTTTTCGCCAAAGTAGGAGGAGGGCGATGAAGCCCAGTACCGGCAGGAGCATCAGGTTGATCAGAAACAGGGCTTCCGCCGCAATGGCGATCCGGGGACCGGGCATGGGATGGCTGAGGGGGTCTGGGCGCTGGATCGTCATTGGCTAGCGCCCGAAGGTGGCGCTGATGATTTCCATCAGGGCATCGGCGACTTCCGGGTCGTCGGTCAAACTCTCGACCATCGCCGAACGGCAGGCGGTGACCGGGTCCATCCCATCGCGCATCAGCAATGCCGCGTACACCAGCAGGCGGGTACTGACGGCTTCTTCCAGATCCTGATCCTTCAACTGGCGCAGCGCCGTGGCAATGCCCACCAGTCGCCGGGCGAGATCGTCGCTGCAGGCCGTTTCCTTCTGCAGGATCGCGGCTTCGCGCCCGGCGTCGGGAAAGTCGAAACGCAAACTCACAAAGCGCTGGCGCGTGGAGGGCTTCATCCCCTTGAGCAGGTTCTGGTAGCCGGGGTTGTAAGACACCACCAGCATGAACGAGGGCGGCGCCGCCAGCAGTTCGCCGGTTCGGTCGATGGGCAGCAGGCGGCGGTCGTCCGCCAGCGGGTGCAGGACCACGGTGGTGTCCTTGCGGGCCTCGACCACTTCATCCAGGTAACAAATGCCGCCCTCGCGCACGGCACGGGTCAGCGGGCCATCGCACCAGACTGTACTGCCGTTGCCGATCAAGTGACGGCCGACCAGATCGGCGGCGGTCAGATCATCGTGGCAGGCAACGGTATACAGCGGCAGTTTGAGGCGTGCGGCCATGTGTGCGACGAAGCGTGTCTTGCCGACGCCGGTCGGGCCTTTGATCAGCAAGGGCAGGCGATTGCGCCAGGCCGCTTCGAACACGGCCTCTTCATTGCCATGCGGCTGATAAAAAGGGAGGTCGTTGAGGGGGGCTGCGGTCGTCACGTGAGTGAACCTTTCCAGTAAGCGAGGCCGATCAGCACACACACCAGCAGCAGCCAGCCGCCAACTAAAATGCGCCAGAGCGGCGGGGCATGGCGCAGGGCCATGAAATCGAATGCAACGATGCTGCCCTTGATCAGGGCAATTCCCAGCAGGGCGGCGGTCAACAGGCCGCCCCCCCGGTTTTCGCCAAGGTGCCAGGTGAGGAGCGTGGCCAGCACCAGCAGCAGCCACAGGACGGCAGTGCGGCGCGGGGTGCCGTGAAGTTCAGTGGATGACATAAACGAGCGGAAACAGAATGAGCCAGACCAGATCGACCATGTGCCAGTACGCTGCACCGCTTTCCAGACCGTTCATGTTGTCGGGCCGGTAGTGGCCACGGCGTAGTCCATGCCAGAGCACCGCCAGAATCACCAGCCCCAGAATCACGTGCATGAAATGGAAGAAGGTCAGCGACAGATAGAACATGTGGAAAGTGCTGCTCGACAGGCTGACGCCGGCGTCAAAGGCCGCGCTGTATTCGGCACCCTTGACGAAGAGAAAACCCAGGCCGCAGGCGATGGCGGCCAGCATCCAGCGGGCAGCCCGCGGGCCTTCATTGGCGAGGGCGCCCTGAACGGCCCTGACCACCAGGCCGCTGGCCGTTAACAAGAGGATCGTGTTGAGCGCGCCGGCATCCCGGTTGAGGCCCAACTGGGCCGCGTTGAAGTCGGCCAGATGGTTTGCCCGGGTAAAGGCATAGGCACCGAAGAAGGCTGCGAAGGCGCCTAACTCGGCAAGAATGAAAATCCAGATGGCCAGGTCGCCGGCAAGACGCGGTTCGCTGGCTGCGGTGGATGAGGCGTTTGATGACATGCAGCGAGTCTAGGAAGGCAGAAGGCTTGAGACTTTGATGCGCGCTAAGTTTTGGGAATCGAGTCGGCTTGCGGTCAACCCCGTGAGTGCATGAAAAAAGGGCGGCTTGCGCCGCCCTGAAACCTAACGAGGAAGGGTCAGGTGATCAAACAGTTGCCTTGGTTTCGCCTTTGACGAAGAAGCTGATGACATACACGATCAGGCCGATGAAGAAGGCGACGCCGGCCCATTCACGCATCCAGTAGAACAGGGCAACCTGATCCTGGGTGGCCATGAAGCCCATCGGCGTTTCGGACACGCGCTGCAGCCAGACTTGCAGGATGCCGGCAGCGGTCAGGAACAGTGTGATGAAGACCATGGCAATGGTCATCAGCCAGAAGCTCCACATTTCCAGCACTTGCGCCTTGTTGGAATTGGCCGCACGACCACGCAGGATGGGCATGGCGTAGCTGATCAATGTAAGCACGACCATCACGTAGGCGCCGTAGAGGTGATTTGCGAGCCGTGGGTGTAGTAATTGACCGGTGCCAGCGTGTGCAGGAAGCCCCAGACACCTGCGCCCAGGAAGGCCATCACGCCCGTACCCAGTGCCCACAGAACGGCGGCCTTGTTCGGATGTTCGCGACGACGGCGATTGACCATGTTGAAGGCAAAGACGGTCATGGCGAAGAAGGGAATCGGTTCCAGCGCAGAGAACACGGAACCCCACCACTGCCAGTATTCCGGGGCACCAATCCAGTAGTAGTGGTGGCCGGTACCGATGATGCCGGTCACGAGGGTGAGGGTGATGATGACGTAGAGCCATTTTTCGATGACTTCACGGTCGACCCCGGTCACCTTGATCAAGACGAAGGCCAGCAGCGCACCGAGGATGAGTTCCCAGACGCCTTCCACCCAGAGGTGAACCACCCACCACCAGTAGTACTTGTCCTTGACCAGATCATGCGGGTTGTAGAAGGAGAACAGGAAGAAAACCGCCAGACCCCAGAGACCGAGCAACAGCACCATGCTGATCGAGGTCTTGCGGCCTTTGAGCACGGTCATGGTGATATTGAACAGGAAGGCCAGCGCCACGACCACGATGCCCAGCTTGGTGGGCAAGGGTTGTTCGAGAAACTCGCGGCCCATGGTGGCGAGAATGTCGTTACCCGTCATCTGTGCCAGCGTGGCATAGGGAACGAACAGGTAGCCGACGATGGTCAGCGCACCGGCGACCAGGAAGATCCAGAATAGGGCCAGCGCCAGTTTCGGGCTGAACAGTTCGGTTTCCGATTCCTCGGGCACCATGTAGTAGGCCGCGCCCATGAAGCCGAACAGCAGCCAGACGATGAGCAGGTTGGTGTGGACCATGCGGGCCACGTTGAAGGGAATGAGCGGGAAGAGGAAATCTCCGATCACGTATTGCAGGCCCATGATCAGGCCGAACACGATCTGCCCGATGAACAGGCCAATCGCCGCTATGAAATAGGGCTTGGCAACTGCTTGGCTTTGATATTGCATCGCAGTGAACTCCTTGATGATTGTCTTGATCCGGCGAACTCGAACTTAGCCTTCGATGTTGGGCGGCCAGTTGGCGGTATTGATCTCGGACGTGTATTTCAGGAAGGCGACCAGGTTGTCGAGTTCTTCATCGGTCAGATGGAATTGCGGCATCTGGCGACGACCGGGGGCGCCGGTCGGCTGGGCCTGGATCCAGCCCTTGATGAAGTCCGCACCGCGACGGGGATAGACATTGCCCAGTTCCGGGGCAAAGTAGGCGCCTTCACCCAGCAGGGTGTGGCAACCGATGCAGTTGCGTGTTTCCCAGATCTTTTTGCCGGCAATGACTTGCGGCGTCAGGTTCTGGTGGTTGTCCCGCTTGGGAAACTCCTTGTGTGAATCAAAGGTCAGGGCGAGAAAAAGCAGAAAGAAGAACACCGTCCCCCCGTAGAAGATGTTCCGTGCCATGGATTTTGTAAATGTGCCGCTCATATCGCGCTCCTTATTAAAGGTGCGGGAATTCTCGTTGTTGGGGTGAGGGGCAATCTATGATGTTGGTCAAGATTTTGAACTCGATTTGCATCTTGACGCAGGGTGAAGTTCGCCTGTTGGTCAGGGTTTCCAGCCGCAGCCCGGACCCGCGGGGCCCTGCGCTGTCCAGCCGGTGACGATGCCTTGCGCAGGTAGTTCACACAGTTTCGGGGCGAATTGCCAGGGAGTGTCGGGGGTGTCGTCCGTCGTCATGCGACTGCTGCCGTCGGGTGCCTCCTGAACCGTCACCGCGCGCGTCTCCGAGCTGCCATCGGCCCGCGTGAGTTGTGCCTGGCCGTTGAAGGTCTCGAGTCGCCAGGGCGAGGGATTGCCCAGCGCACGCCAGCCGGTACCGAGGCGGGGGGCATGGCAGCGGGCATCGGTATGGGCAAAGTTCAGGCCGCTGACCGTGAGCTGGCCTGTATCCAGCGTCGCGAAAAACTCCACGTAGAGCGGTTGACCGTCGGGGTTCAGCCGGCTGAGCGCCGTCGTCACCGATTGGGCCGGGGAAGCGTCGCGGATATCGAGATAGTTGCGATCACGACAGGGCGAAAAAATCAGTCGCCCTTGATGCGACATGAGCAGCCCGCGGGCCAGGGCAGGGGGGGCGGAGGGGGTGGTTTCAGCGAACAGCCCCGAACTGCCGGCCAACAGGCAGGCGCTGAGCGCGAACAGGCGGATGGTGGGATGCATGGGGCTTCCTTGGGGGAATTATTGCGCGGACAGCAGTTCGCCGATTTCGCGGGCAATCTGCTCGCTGGGCGTACCAAAAGCGTATTTTTTGATGAATTCGCCTTGCGGCCCGACCAAAAACAGGCCGGCGGCGTGGTCGACCGCATAAAAACCCGATTTTTGCTTGCCCTCGTAGACGCGCGCATAGCGCACCTTGTAATTGCGTGCGGCCCGCTGGACGAGCTCGGGTGTTCCGCTCAGGCCCAGGATGCGCGGGTCGAAGAAGGCGGTGTAGGTTTTCAGGAATTGGGGAGTGTCGCGTTCGGGGTCGACGGAAATGAAGATGGCCTGCAGGGCCTCGGCGTGTTTGTCCAGCTGTTTCAGAATATCCGCCATTTCGGCGAGCGTGGTCGGGCAGATATCCGGGCAGGCGGCATAGCCGAAGGCGATCAGGCGGAAGCGTCCACGAAAATCGTCGTCGGAGACGGCGCCACCATCCGGTCCGATCAACAGGAAACGGGTATTCACGGTTTCCGGCGGGGCTTCTGTCAGCGAGTGGGGGCTGCGCGTCCCGGCGGCGATACCGAGGCATGGCGCACAAAGTAGTGTCGCCAGCAGCTGGCGCCGCCCGGGATTCATTGCGAGGCTCCTTGCGCGGCTTTCAGTCGCGTTTCAGCCTGGCTGATGTCTGCTGCCAGTTGTTTGCCGTCCGGACAGGAGGACGCTGATTGACCCTGCTGCAAGTAACTCTGGCTGGTGGCCTGTTCGTAGAGTTCACCGACGCTGCGTTCTTTCGGCGCATGGTCAATGATAATTTCGCGCAAACGCGCTGCCAGCGCCATGTGCTTGCAGGCTAAGGCCCGGCCGTTGAGTTCTCCCAGCGTCTGAATGCTGCGGGTGAGTGGGGTGTCAGCGGCTGCAGCATGTGCCGCTCCGCCTGCATACAAGGCGGCTGCCGCCAGCAGCCAAGCCAGGAATTTGTCGGGTCGATGGAACATGAGGCATCTCCTCGTTAAACGGGGTGGGTGAAGGTGGGCCGGGTTGCGTTTTCAGGGTGCCGACAGGGCTTCTCGCAGCACCTGAGCGATGCGTTGCGAGCTACTGCCGTGGGCGATGCGATCGATGGGGCGACCTTGCCGGTCGAGCAAAATCAGTTCGGACGAGTGGTCGACCGTGTACTTCCCCGCCTCGCCGGCAGCCGGCTGGCGCGTGTAAATCACCTGGTAACGCCGGGCCAGATCGGCGATTTCCGCGGCCGTGCCGGTGACTCCAATCAAGCCAGGATGAAAGAAGCGCACATAGGTCGCGAGGTGTTGCGGGGTGTCGCGCTCGGGATCGACGGAAATGAACACGGGCTGGATCGCTGCCTGCTGGCGAGGTTCCAGTTGTGCGAGGGCATCGGCCAGGGTACTCAGCGCGGTCGGACAAATGTCCGGGCAATAGGTGTAGCCGAAATAGAGCACCACCACCTTGCCGCGAAAATCCTGCAAGGCAACTTTTTTGTCTGCCGCATCCAGTGAGAAGTCGCCGCCGGCAGGCAAGCCGGCTTTGGGCAAGACGCCCGGGGGCGGCAGGGGTTCCCAGAAAAATACGGCGCCCAGTAGCAAGGCGGCGAGCAGGGCAGCAATCGAAACAAGGACTTTCTCGGACATCCGGCAGGGGCGTAGAAGGCAGCAAGGAAGTAGAAGCCGCCATTGTTGGATGTCCCTGCATAAAAAAATTTAACCGTTATCAAAAACCGGGAAATCGGGGTGAGGACGCATTTTTAAAAGCAATCCGCGGATTTAGCACCGATCAATTCTTTTTTCCGGGTGCGCACCTACAGTGCGACAAATTGCCGCACCCGGCGAGTCCGATGGCAATTGGGGGTTCAAGCAACATTTCGGGAGATTCAAGATGAAAGCATTTGCAATTAAGCCCAGCGTTTTCCTGCTGGCCGCCAGCCTGGGCCTGGGTGCTGCCGCCAGCGCCTGGTCGGCAGAGTCCATGCAGGATGTCATGAAGCGCCGCGGTCTGAGTCAGCAGGATTTGCTCGCTGCCGCCAAGACTTACGTGCCGACTGGCAAACGCGACGAGTTCCTCGCCTTCAGTTCTGGCGGCCAGTCTGGCCAGGTCATCGTGTACGGCATTCCGTCGATGCGGATTTTGAAGTACATCGGGGTGTTCACGCCGGAGCCCTGGCAGGGCTATGGCTTCGATGAAAATTCGAAAGCCGTTTTGCGTCAGGGCAATATCGATGGCAAGGAGATTACGTGGGGCGATACGCACCATCCGGCCATTTCCGAAACCAACGGCCAGTATGACGGCCAGTTTCTCTTCATCAACGACAAGGCCAATCCGCGCCTGGCCGTGATCGACCTGCGTGACTTCGAAACCAAGCAGATCGTCGTCAATCCGATTTACAAGTCGGAACATGGCGGTGCCTTCGTGACGACCAATACGGAATACGTCATCGAAGCAGCGCAGTACGCCGCACCGCTGGAAAACAAGAAGTTTTATCCGCTGGAAGAGTTCAACGAAAAATATCGCGGTGGCGTGACCTACTGGAAGTTCGATCGCAAGGAAGGTCGCATCGATCCCAAGAAGTCCTTCTCGCTGGAACTTCCGCCTTACTCCCAGGATTTGTCCGATGCCGGCAAAGGGCCCTCCGAAGGCTGGTCCTTCACCAACTCTTTCTGTTCCGAGCGCTATGTCGGCGGGATCGAAAAGGGCCGTCCGCCGTATGAGGCCGGTTGTTCCGCCAAGGACACCGACTATCTGCATGTGATCAACTGGAAGAAGGCCGCCGAACTGGTCGCTGCCGGCAAGGCAAAGAAAATCAATGGTCACGATGTCCTGCCGATTGATGTGGCGGTCAAGGAAGGCATCCTCTTCCTGGTGCCGGAACCGAAGTCGCCGCATGGTGCCGACGTGACGCCGGACGGCAAGTACATCATCGTTTCGGGCAAGCTGGATACCCACGTTTCCGTGTATTCCTTCGACAAGATTCAGGCCGCGATCAAGGCCGGAAAGTTCGAATCCAAGGATCCGTACGGCATTCCCGTGATCAACATGAAGGATGCACTGCATACCCAGGTGCAACTCGGCCTCGGCCCCTTGCATACCCAGTTCGACGCCAAGACCTGCGTGGCTTACACCTCGCTGTACGTCGATTCGCAAGTGGCCAAGTGGAATTTCTGTGACGGCAAGGTGCTGGACAAAATTTCCGTCCACTACAACATCGGCCACCTGATGACCATGGAAGGCGATACCGTGGCACCGAAGGGCCGTTATCTGGTCGCGCTCAACAAGCTGTCGATTGACCGCTTCAACCCGGTGGGTCCCCTGCATCCGCAAAACCACCAGTTGATCGATATTTCGAACGACAAGATGCAGCTGCTGTACGACATGCCCTTGCCGCTGGGCGAGCCGCACTATGTGGTCGCCATCGAAGCGTCGAAGCTCAAGCCGGGTGTGCGTTACAAGGTGGGTACCGATTCCCGTACCGACAAGCCGCACCCGGGCGCCGTTCGTGCGGGCGAAGAACGGATCGAGAAGAAGGGTAACAAGATCACCGTCTACGGCACCCTGATCCGCTCGCACATCACGCCGGAAACCATCGAAGCGGATGTGGGTGATGAAGTCACGATTCACCTGACCAATCTGGAACGTGCTCAGGATGAAACCCACGGTTTCACCGTGTCGACCTTCAATACCCATGCGTCGGTTGAGCCGGGCAAGACCGTCACCGTGAAGTTCAAGGCGGATAAGGAAGGCGTCTATCCGTACTACTGCACGGAATTCTGCTCTGCGCTCCACCTGGAAATGCAAGGCTACCTGCTGGTCAAGCCGAAGGGCTGGAAGCCGAGCAAGACCGAGATTGCCAAGGGGGCTTACACCGAAGCCGACTACAAGACCACGTTGAAGAAGGTGGCTGATACGCAGGCCGTCATCGATTCCGTGGTGGGCTATATCACCAGCACCAACTTCAAGGACTTCCCGGATGTGGTCAATATGGTCGATGACGCAACTGACCAGTTGGGCAAGATCAAGGATGCCAAGGCCAAGCATGAAGCGGCTGCCGCGAAGAAGGATTGGGAGCAGGCCAATCTGTGGGCTGAGCAAGTCTGGCAATACCAGGTCAAGGCCGCCGACATCGGGCTGCGTGCCAAGACCTACCTTGAGCAGAACGGCGCAAAGAAGGTCAAGTAAGCCGCCAGCGAGTCTTGATCTGACTTAAGGCGATTTTCGGGGGGCAGCTTCAATCTGCTCCCCGTTTCATTTTCAGGAGGGAAAAACCATGAAACTCGTAATGTCTCTGTTGGCCCTGGCCATGTTGTCTTCGGCTGCTGTGGCCGCACCGGATGGTGCCAAGCTGTTTGCCGAGAAAACTTGCAATGCCTGTCACGGCCCCAAGGGCGATAAACCCCTGATGCCCAACTACCCGAAGCTGGTTGGCCAGAACGCGGCCTATGCCGAACAGCAAATGAAGGACATCAAGAGCGGTGCGCGTAATAACGGCCAGACCGCCGCGATGAAGGGCGTGATGCATCTCGTGAACGACGAAGAGATCAAGGCGATTGCCGAATTTTTGAGCAAGCAGAAGTAAACGCGATGCGGCCAGTTATGAGGCACATCAAGGAATGCTGATGTGCCTCGCGGAGAATCGTTCAGGCGTTTCAAGCCACACAAAATTTAAGGAGCAAACACATGAAACTCTCGGTATTGTTAGTTGGCCTGCTGAGTGCAGGGCTGGTTTTTGCAGGGCCGCCTGCACCCAAGAAAGAGGGGATTGAAGGCAAGAATTACCAGTGGAATGCCCAGGAAGGGGAAAAAATTGAAGCCCTTAAACTCAAGGGCGACAAGGGGCGGGGCGAAGAGGCGTACGAAGTGTGTGGTGCCTGCCATTTGCCCTCCGGTGCCGGGCGTCCTGATGGCACCTTCCCGCAGCTTGCCGGCCAGCACACCACTGTGTTGATCAAGCAAATGGCGGATATTCGGGCCGGGCTACGTGATAACCCGACCATGTACCCCTTTGCAGCAACGCTGACCGATCCACAGGAACTCGCCGATGTCTCCAAATACATCGAGGGGCTGTGTATTCCGATTGAGCATGGCAAATATGAAGGTCCTGATGCCGCGATGCAGGTCGCCAAGGGTAAGGAGCTTTACGAAAAGCAGTGTCTGGAATGCCACGGTAAAAATGGTGAAGGCAACAAGGAAAAGTTCTACCCGGTGATTGCCGGTCAGCACTACAAGTACCTGTTGCGCCAGATGACGGAAATTCGTGACGGCCATCGTCGGAATGCGAATCCCGATATGGTGAAGGTCATCAAGCCTTACACCAACGACCAGTTGATCGCGATTTCGGCTTATCAATCCAGTCTGGTCATGCCAGGCAGCATGTGTAAGCCCAAGGCTGGCAAGAAGAAATAAATCTGAGCAGGACCCATTCAACCAAGAGCTGTTCAACAGCCGGTTGCACCGCCACCTGCGTAAAGCAGGTGGCTCCCCCGCCCGATTTGGCGTTCGGGCCGCAGGCATTTTGGAAGGGTTGTCGTGATGGAGAAGCAAAACCGCCTGGTTGCCGGGCTGAGTCTGATTTCACTGGTGTGTCTGATCGTGGCGTATTTCGCGCCCATCTGGTGGGTTTCCCTGACGGCACCGAATTATCCCGAAGATGCTTTCCCCGATGGCATTCGCATCCATTTTCATTTCGATGGGGTGTACAACGGCTGCAAGGCGGCGGGGAAAGGCACGCGGATGGCCAACGAGATCATTCAGAAAGATCTCGCGCACGATGATGAGCGCTATAACCCGGTGCTGGATGCCAAGAAGAACGTCGACAAGGGTGCCGAGGGGTTGGATTGCGTGCACGAGATGAACACCATCAACCACTATGTCGGCATGTTCCCTATTGCCTCTGGCGCGCCGGTGGAAAAGCCGCTGGCCAAGTTCTTTTTCGGATTTTTCGGCGTGATGCTGCTGGCGTTTGCCGTACCGCACAAGAAAACCCGTCTGTCGCTGTTGACCGCTGGATTCTCTGCGGTAGCTGCCTGGATGCTGATCGACCAGTTCGTGCTAGGTAAACTGGCGAGTCATGTTGCCTTTTACACTGCTGAAACGGCGACTTTCTTTAATGAACCCGAGAAGATCAAGGCCTGGGGTGAGAATGTCGCATTAGCTTCGAAAATCGTGATTTTCGGCCTGATCGCGGTCATGGCGCTGGTGATTGCCGGCGTGGCAAAGCTGCGCAGCTTCCAACTGGTCATGGCCTTGGTGCCTGCCTTGTTGCCGGTATTTTTTGTCGTCACCTATTCCGCCTGGCTGTGGTTCTTTGGACACAACCTGCATCCTTGGGGGGCCTTTACCGTCAAGCCATTCATGCCGACCGTTTTTGGCGAAGGCAAGGTCGCCCAATTTTCGACCTACTCCTACCCCTACTGGGGCTACGGCCTGCTCGTCGTGATTTTTGTGTGCATGATGCTGGCCTTGCTGATCCGCCGCAAACAGCTGCGCGACAATCCTGAACAGGAGTAAGCCCGTGCGCCGCCTCTCCCTTTTGTCCCGCGGTGTGCTTGCCGCGGGGCTGCTGGCGGCCACCAGCATTGGCCAGACTGAGCAGCAGCTGGGCTCAAATGCCGATCTCAGTACGGCACCACGAGTGACCATTGATCGGCCGAAACCCACCTTCATGTTGCGCGAGCGTGATCCCCGTGTCCATGGCTTGAAACCCTTTCAGGCCTTGGTGGATGCTGCCGAGCCGGGCAGTATCCTGAAACCGCCTCCCGGCACCTATGCCGGCCCGGTGGAAATCAACAAGCCACTGACGATTGATGGCGGCGGGCAGGTTGTCATCGATGCGGGTGACAAAGGGAGCGTGATGGTACTGAATGCCAGCCACTCCGTGCTCCGAGGTCTGCGCCTGACCGGTTCAGGGGATTCGCATGACACCGATGATTCCTGCCTGGATGTTCGCGGGCACCACAACCTGATCGAGCATGTCGTGGCCGACAATTGCCTGTTTGGTATTGACCTGAAGCAGGTTAATCACAGCACGGTCCGCCATAATAAGGTGCGCTCCAAGAATCTGGAACTTGGCGTGCGTGGTGATGGTTTGCGGCTCTGGTACAGCAACGACAACTTGATCGAAGGTAACGAAATCATCGATTCGCGGGACATGGTGGCCTGGTATTCGCACCGTAACCGCTTTGTCGAAAACCTCGGACGCAGAAGCCGCTATTCCATCCACTTCATGTTTGCCAACGATAACGTGGTCGACCGTAATCGTTTCTACGACAACGCCGTCGGGGTGTATTTCATGTACACCGAGGGCGGTGCGGCCACCAACAACATCATCTCGCATGCTACTGGCGCCACCGGGATGGGGATTGGTTTCAAGGAAGCCTCGGGTACGTTGATCGAGAACAACGAAATCATCTACTGTGGCATCGGGATCGGTTCTGATCTTTCCCCCTTTCAGCCTGATAGCACCATCGAGATTCGCAACAACCGCTTGGCCTTCAACGGCATTGCCATCCAGTTCAATAGTGAAACGGGGGGCAATTACCTGCGTGACAACCTGTTTGAAGGCAACCTGACCCAGGTGAGCTATGGCGGGCGTAGCGACAATCCGACCAAGAATTTCTGGGCGGGGAATTACTGGGATGACTACCAGGGCTTTGATCGAGACGGCGATGGTCAGGGGGACAATCCCCATGAGTTGTATGCCTATGCCGATCAGATCTGGATCGACTTGCCCATGGCCCGGTTTTTTCGGAGTTCTCCGGTTCTTGAATTGCTCGATTTCTTGGAACGGCTCGCGCCATTTTCAGCGCCGGATCTGATTTTGCGCGATGAAAAACCGCGTTTCTTCAAGCCTGAACGGAGCGCCGTGTCATGAGTCAAGAAAGCGAAATCAAGCCAGGCAAGGCCAGGTCGCCAGCGACCTCCATTGAAAAATCGCAAAAGGCCAGGCGCAAATTTCTGCAATCGGTCGGGTTGACCGCAGGATTCGTCGGGATTTCGCTGCTCGGCTACATTCCCGTCCTCAGCGCTCATGCGCCGCGTTTGCGGCCGCCGGGCGCGCTGGATGAGTCGGATTTTCTCTCTTCGTGCATCAAATGCGGCCAGTGTGTGCAGGTCTGCCCGGTGGCCGCAATCAAGCTCGGTGATATGACTGATGGCTTTGGTCTTGGCGTTCCTTACATTGAGCCCCGCCTTCAAGCCTGCGATTTTTCCTGTGACGCCGTGCAGTGCATTCTTGCCTGTCCCACCGGTTCCTTGACCTACAAGAAACCGTCTTTCCTTGGCGTGCGTGAGGGTGCGGCGCTGGCGTCGGCGCCCATCCTGAAAGCAAAGGAAAAGGATGCCGAG
>JAKLLI010000353.1 GCA_023150195.1 Azonexus sp. | reverse complement strand
CAATGCCATGATCCTGTCGATGCTCTACAAATCCGAGCCGGAAAATGTGCGTTTGATCATGGTCGACCCCAAGATGCTCGAACTCTCTATCTACGAGGGGATTCCGCACTTGCTGGCCCCCGTGGTTACCGACATGAAGCAGGCGGCCAACGCGCTGCACTGGTGCGTGACCGAGATGGAGAAACGCTACAAACTGATGTCGGCGATGGGGGTGCGTAACATCGCGGGCCTTAACGGCAAGATCAAGGATGCGGAAAAGCGGGGTGAGCATATCCCCAACCCGCTCAGCCTGACGCCGGAAACACCGGAACCCTTGCAGCACATGCCGTATATCGTTGTCGTGATCGATGAACTGGCGGATCTGATGATGGTGGTCGGTAAAAAGGTGGAAGAACAGATTGCGCGTTTGGCGCAAAAGGCCCGTGCCGCCGGTATCCATCTTGTGCTGGCCACCCAGCGTCCGAGCGTGGACGTGATCACCGGGCTGATCAAGGCGAATATTCCCACCCGCCTTTCGTTCCAGGTCTCGAGCAAGATCGACTCGCGCACCATTCTCGATCAGATGGGTGCTGAAGCCTTGCTGGGCCAGGGCGACATGCTTTATCTGGCACCGGGAACCGGTTACCCGACCCGGGTGCATGGTGCCTTTGTGTCCGATGATGAAGTGCATCGTGTCGTCGAGCACCTCAAGGCAACCGGCGCGCCGGAATATATCGAGGATATTCTCAGCGGTGGAGGTGGCGATGACGATGCCGGGGAAGCCGGCGAGGGCGGGGCTGGCGATGCGGAAAGTGATCCGCTGTACGATCAGGCTGTCGATATCGTGCTGAAAAACCAGCGCGCCTCGATATCGCTGGTACAGCGGCATTTACGCATCGGCTACAACCGTTCGGCCCGTTTGATCGAAGCTATGGAAAACGCGGGTCTGGTCTCGGCCATGGATGGTCGCGGCGGTCGGGAAGTACTGATGAAAAAGCCCGCAGAATAATTGGCGGGGCCGTTACACCTTGAAACGCCTGATATCTGCCGTACCGGTTAAGCTTGGCCCATGAAAATTGCCCTCAAAACCCTGTCGACCGTCTGCATTGTCCTGTTGCCCTTGAGCGCCATGGCCGGTGCAGTTGATCAGTTGCACCAATTTCTTTCATCAACACGCACTTTCAAGGCGGATTTTGAACAAACCGTCGTTGGTCGCAATGGCCGAAAGCCGCAGCAATCATCCGGCACGGTGGCAATTTCCCGCCCGGGCAAGTTGCGTTGGGAAATCCTCAAGCCTTATCCACAACTGGTGGTGGGCGATGGCGAAAAGTTGTGGATTCATGATCCCGACCTCCAGCAGGTGACGGTACGCAAGGCCGGGCAGGCCATTGGCAGTTCCCCTGCCGCCTTGCTGGCGGGCAGCAACGAACTGGAGAAGAACTTTACCCTTAGCGAGGCACCGGCGTCCGATGGACTCAACTGGGTGGATGCCTTGCCCAAGCGGGCCGACAGCGGCTTTGAAAAATTGCGGGTTGGCATGGTCGGCAATGAATTACGGGCGATGGAATTACTGGACAGCTTTGGTCAGACGACCCGTATCCAGTTTCTGCATGGGGAGCGTAATCCTGCGCTCAACCCGGGACTCTTCCGCTTTACACCGCCGGCGGGTGCCGATGTCGTGGGCGACTAAGGCACCATGAGCGATCTGTTTGCCTCAAACTCGGCCGCTCATGTGCCCTTGGCGGAGATCTTGCGCCCCAAAACGCCGGATGAAGTGATCGGGCAGCAACATCTGCTTGGGCCGGGCAAGCCCTTGCGTCTGGCCTTTGAATCCGGGCAGCCGCATTCGATGATTCTCTGGGGCCCGCCGGGCGTGGGCAAGACCACGCTGGCGCGGATGATGGCCACCCAGTTCAGCTGTGAATTCATCGCGCTTTCTGCCGTATTTTCCGGCATCAAGGAAGTACGCGAGGCCGTGGCTCAAGCGGAAATCTGGCGCAGCCAGGGCAAACGGACGCTCCTGTTTGTCGATGAGATTCACCGATTCAACAAGGCACAGCAAGACGGGTTTCTGCCTTTTGTCGAAAGTGGCTTGTTCACGTTTATTGGCGCGACGACCGAGAATCCATCGTTTGAAGTCAATTCGGCGCTGCTCTCCCGGGCTTCGGTGTATGTGCTGAAATCGCTGAGCGAAGCCGAGATGGGCGCGCTCTTTGATCGCGCCTGTCAGCAGGCGTTAGGTGAATTGCATTTCGACAGCGACGCCCGCACGCGCCTGACGGGTTTGGCCGATGGCGACGCCCGTCGTTTGCTTAATCTGCTCGAGCAGGTGC
>JAKLLI010000352.1 GCA_023150195.1 Azonexus sp. | reverse complement strand
GGGGACTCGCCGCAAGCCCTTGACGCTTCCCCAATTCACCAGCAAGCCGTTTTAAACGCTCGCGCGCATCATCAATCAGGGTTGCCTTGACCGATATCGACCATCCCAGCTGCATTTCCTCCAAGCAGGCCTCCAAGGCACCCAGTTCCAGAGCATGCAGGACATGGATTTCTCCGCAATTGGATTCTGCCAGCAGGAAGGCTCGTTCAACGGCATGGCGAGCTGGTGCAGAAAGATCGGTCGTCGCCAGAATGCGTGATTGAGAACTCATGGTTTGCCCTCCTTCGGATGAAGGATCATTGTTAACACTTCCACCACATAATCCACTGCATTTTGCATCGGATAAAGTACGGTTGGAACGCCCAGTTGTTTTAATGCAAGCCCATCCATTTCATCGCGAGCCACTACAGCAAGTTCACCGGTGAAATGAAGTTCTTCCAGACTGCGCAACACATCGCGATTCGAGGCCAAATCCGGCAAAGTGCTGACAATCCAGCGTGTCTCCTTAAGCGGTAAACTTTCGAGAAACTCACAGGCAACCCCATCACCGTAGCGCACTGTCAGTCCTTGATGCCGCATTGCCCGCACGACTTCGGGGTCAAACTCCACGCCAAGAACGGTGAATCCGGCTTCCTGCAAACCCAAAGCAAGACGACTACCGTAGCGGCCAAGTCCGAAAACGATAACATCAGCCTCGTTCAAGGCTTGTCGCTCAGCCACGACGGTCAATTCTCTGTACGGGCACTTGCGCTCAAACCCTCCCAGCCAAGGTGACAATTTTTGATAGAGCGGATGCGAATACAAGATCATGTAGGTCGACAATCCAATCGTCACCAAACCAACCAGCGTGGTCAATCCCAGCGCACGATGGTCAATGTGCCCAAGCGAAGTCCCCATGGCGACAAAGATAATCGAGAACTCACTGATCTGCGCCACCGTCAAGCCGCAGAGAAAACCCGTCCGCTTGCGGTAGCCCATATAGCCCATGATAGCCATGACAATCAACGGGTTTCCGATCAGTACGAACAGCGACAAGATCATCGCCGGCCAGATATCACCACCCAGCGTAGAGAAGTCCAGTTTAGCGCCAAGGTCGATAAAGAAGAACAAGAGCAGGAAATCACGGATACCCGCAAGACGAGCATTGATGGCATCCCGATAATGGGTAGAGGCGAGCGAAAAACCGGCAATAAATGCCCCTGCCTCCTTCGAAAAGCCGGCCCATTCACCCAGGGCCGCCAAGGTGGTTCCCCAGGCAATGGCAAAGATCAGCAGTAATTCTTGGGACTGCGCCATGCGATCCACGACTCTTGGCAGGACATAGCGCATCAAGAGGAAGAGTGCAACGGCTGCAATAACAACACGCTGTGCGAGGGAGAGCGCCAAGGCCACCAATGAGTCTTCGGCACCATCGGTGCGCAAGGCACTCATCACCATCATCGCAATAACTACAGCCAAATCCTGAACGATCAGAAATCCGACGGCGATACGCCCATGCAAGGCATAACCCAATCACAATCGTAAAAGTCAGCTGTCCGAGCCCTGTTGCCAGCGCCACCGGACCGATATGACGGATATGCTGAAGATCGAGTTTAAGGCCAACCAAAAAGAGCAAGACCGCCACCCCAAGCTGAGCCAACAGGTCAATCTGGTCGTGCGCGGTAACCACCCCAAGCACGGCAGGGCCCGCCACGACCCCCATGGCGATATAAGCCATTAACACCGGCTGGCGCAGCCAGAGTGAAATTGCCCCTGCTCCTGCCGACATCAGCATGAGAAGTGCAAACTCGCTAAAAGCTCCCTGCATTGTCTCTCCTAGCTTTCGTTGATCGCCAATCCACTCGGACAATCGACTGCCGGATTGGTATTGCCAACATGCCTTCGATTCATGACTGGCTTCAGATTAACGGAATGAGCCATCCAAGGGAACGCCAGTCACCGGAACAACGCTTTCGGATTTTTCTGACGGTTCGACAACATAGCAATGAATGGAAGGGGGTGAGTTTGATGCCATCGCTCACCATCCACAGCGTGGCTGATTGAACGATAGCAATGTAATGTTATAACATTGCACACCAGCCTTTGTTCGATATCCCGCCCATGACCTTTGACTCACCCACTTCCCGCCTTGGCAGTATCGACCGCCTGCGCGGCATCGTCATGGTGCTGATGCTGCTCGACCATGTGCGCGAGTTCTTCTATCTGCATCTTCAGGTCAGCGATCCGATGAACCTCGCTACCACGCCACCTGAGCTCTTCTTTACACGCCTCACCAGCCATGTGTGCGCCCCGGTGTTTGTCCTGCTGACGGGGCTCGGTGCCGCGCTTTACGGCAGTGGGCGCAGTCGGGAAGATACTGCCGCTTATCTGGCCAAACGCAGCTTACTGCTGGTTGTGCTGGAATTGACGGTAGTCGGTTTTGGATGGTCCTTCAGTGTCTCCCCGCCCATGATCTATTTGCAGGTGATCTGGGCCATCGGTCTGGCAATGCTGGCCCTTTCGGTGTTGCTCTGGCTGCCGCGTGCGATGCAAATTGGGCTCGCGGCTTTGATCATCTTCGGCCACAACGCACTCGATGGCGTGCAATTCACCCGCGATGCGGCAGGATTCATTCCGTGGGCCATTCTGCATGATCGTAGCGTCATCGAACTAGGTGGCGGCCTCGCAGTCCGTACCTCTTACCCGCTCTTGCCGTGGATCGGCATCATCTTGTTCGGCTATCTGCTGGGGCCGCTGTACGCTCAGACCACCGCAGCAGCCACCCGCAAGCGCCGGCTATTCGCGATGGCTTGGGCCGCGCTGGCTGGCTTCGTTGTGCTGCGCCTCGTCAATGTTTATGGCGATCACGTCTGGCAAGCCGGAAATACGGCGCTGGCGAGCCTGATGGCCTTCCTCAACCTCACGAAGTACCCGCCTTCACTGCATTTCATCCTGCTGACGCTGGGCCTTGGCCTCCTCGCATTGGCGAGCCTCGAGCGCACGCAGGGCGGGAAGGTGCTGGCCCGGATTGGCCGCGTGCCAATGTTTTTTTACCTCGCCCATATTTACCTGCTGCATCTGCTCTACCTCCTGTTCGTCGAACTGTACGGGCTCAATCAGGGGCTGCGTTTCGGTTTTTCGCAGGTCTGGATGCTCTGGGCCATGGTCTTGCCCGTCCTCGCGGCACTTTACTTTCCCTGTCGCTGGTTTGCCCAACTGAAACAGCAGGGTCGACACCCCTGGCTACGCTATTTCTGACCCCATCCATTTCCCATCAACCGACGGATCAACCATGAAAATCAAAATACTGACCCTCGCCATCGCTGCGGCATTTGCTTCCCAAAGCCATGCTTCCCCAACCGGTGAATCAACGATCACACTGGGCGAAGTCACTGTCCGCACCCCTCAGGGCGGCCCCTTGCTGACGCCCAATATCCTGACTTCGGTCGACGTTCTCGCCGAGGACAAAATCGAAGACAAGCAGGTGATGAACAGTTGGGAATTGCTCGGCCAGATGCCGGGTATCCAGCTCACCGAAACCCGCATGGGGGCCGAATCCGGCAAGGCCACTTTCCGCGCCTTCAACGGCGAGGGCTACATCAACGGGATCAAGGTGCTGATCGACGGCATCCCGAGCAATGTCAACAGCGGCAACCAGCGCTTCATCGACATGATCTTCCCGCTCGAGATCGACTATATCGAAGTCGTGCGCGGCACGAACGATCCGCGTTACGGCCTGCACAATATCGGTGGCAACTTCAATGTCGGCACCCGTCAGGGCGGCAATTACACCGAGGGTCGGCTGACCTACGGCAGCTTCAACACGCGTGAGCTCCAGGCG
>JAKLLI010000351.1 GCA_023150195.1 Azonexus sp. | reverse complement strand
CGGTTTTGCCCAGAACTACTTCATCGCCAAGCAAGATTCAGACGGTCATCGCGACCATTCAAAATCGGACAAATATTCTCTGGGCGGCAAGTGGTTCTACACCACCGACAACCAGCACCTGAAAATGGGCCTGACGGCCCGCGTCTATGAACACGACGCCCAGGAACCCGGCTATCTGACCGCAACGGAGATGGCCGCCAGCCGTACGCAATCCCCGGCCAAGAATGCCAACGACGCCAGTGAGCGCAAGATGAAACAGGTTGCAGCCCACGCCGACTGGCAGATTCGCGACAACCTGCTCTTTAGCAACAAGCTCTATTTCAACCAGTATGAGGACGACCGCAAAATCACCTTCACCAGCTACGCCGTGGGCAATGCCCCGCGCCAGCGTCGCCAGTGGGACGAAAAGCAGACCGGCCTGATCAGCACACTCACCTGGCAAGCCAGCACCTTGCTGACACTCGATGGCGGCATCAATGTCGAGCAGCAGGAGAATGCCTATCGCCGCTATCGCTATAACTTCAGCGTCCCCACCGATTTTTCCGCGACCCCGGCACGCGTGCAGAACAATGAAAACTACACCTTCAATAATGTGGGTGCCTATGTCCAGGCCATCATCAAACCCTTCGATAGCCTGAAGATCATCCCCGCCATTCGCGTTGACCGGTTCACGGGGCATACCAACCTGAATATCACCGGCGCCTCCGCGTCCCTGCAGGACTATGGCTGGATCAGCCAGCCCAAGCTGAGCACGGTCTATCGCATCACCCCGGATACGCACCTCTACGCCAATTGGGGTCGAAGCTTTCAGGTCCTCACGGGATCGACGAGTCCGGCCTACCTGACGGCGGGACAAGCAACCTACAACCCCTCGATCAATACCGGCAAGGAAATTGGCGTCAAGTTCAAACCCCTTCCCGGCACCGAAGCCCGTATTGCGCTCTGGCAACAAGACGCCACCGATGAAGTTGCCAACATGCCGAGCACCGGCACCACAGTGGGTCTCGGAAAAACGCGCCGTGAAGGCATCGACTTTCAGCTCTCCAGTCGCCTGACCGACAAGCTGAGCATCTGGTTCTCCCACGCAGTCCAGGAAGCCAAAGTCGTCAGCGCCTACACCGCTGGCGGCGTATCGCTCGCTGGTAAGGAAGTCTTCTCAACACCTCGCTATATCACGAACCTCGGGGCCGAATACCAGGCGGATACCCGCTGGCGCTTCGGTGTGCAAGGTCGTGCCCAAGGCGATTACTACATTGATGACCTCAATGCCCAAGGCAAGTACGGTGGCTTTGCCGTGCTCGACGCCAGTGTGCGCTACACCCTCTCTGCCAACACCAGTATCGATTTTCAGCTCAAGAACCTGACCAATCGCCGTTATGAATATGTCTGGTACGACAATTTTTTCTGGGGTGGTGCTGATCAGCCCATGTTCTCGCCAGCCCCCGGACGCTCAGGATTCCTCTCGGTCAACATGAAAATGTAAATTTCGCACCCAGTCCTCGCACCACCTGCCCGAAAGGGGTGCGAGGCGACAAAATGCCGGCACACCAGGAGTTATTCATGCGCCACTTTTCCATCGGCCTCGCCCTGTTCAGTCTCCCACTCCTGGCATTCGCCGCCCAGGGTCATGTACTCGGCGAGGCAAGGCTGGAGATTGCTGTTGAGGCCAACGACGTTTTCGTTCATTTCCAAGCTCCACTCGATGCCCTCATCGGTTTCGAGCGCAGGCCACGAACACCCGCAGAACAACTGACAGTCAGCACCATGAAATCGCGCTTGCAGGCGGGAGAGCAAGTGTTCAAGCTACCCCCGGAAGCACGCTGCCAGTTGGTCAGCACTCAAATCGAATCGCCGGCATTCACCCAGCAGGGACATACGCAGCACCTTGATCTTGATGCCGAGTATCGCTGGCAATGCACCAACCCATCGGCACTACGTTCGATCGAGACCCGACTCTTTTCCGAATTTAACCGGATCAAGCGGATCAAATTGGCTTTCGTGGGGCCGCCGGGGCAAAAATCCGTCGTCCTGACCCCAAAGAAGACCGTATTCGACAGGTAAACGACCGGGCCTTTCTGCCACCCAATGGGCAATTGAAGGGCCACCCGCCGGATGCCAGCGCTCGGCTCAGGTATAATCCGCGGCTTCCCCAAAATTGTGCGCAAGGAGCCCGGTCCTCATGCCTTTCCGTTTTCAGTCACTGAGTCGCCTGCTGGCTGAAATCGGGGTTGTGCTTGCCTGCACACTGGCTATCTCGGGAACGGCGCATGCCGACCTGGAACTACGCCAGCAAACGAGCCTGATGCTCTCTCCGCAGTTCCAGTC
>JAKLLI010000350.1 GCA_023150195.1 Azonexus sp. | reverse complement strand
GTTGGCTTCGATTTCGGCACGCATCTTGGCCACGTCGCCATCGGCAACGCCCATCTGCTTGGCAAAATCGGCATCCACGTCCGGCAGACGCGGTGCTTGAACCTGCTTCACAGTAATTTCAAACTGCACGGTCTGGCCCGCCAGATCCTTGGCGAAATAGTCTTCCGGGAAGCTCATGTCGAAGGTCTTGGATTCGCCGGCATTGCAGCCTTCCACGGCCTTTTCAAAGTCCGGTAGCATCATGCCCTGACCCAGCACGAAGGGGTAATCCTTGGCTTCGCCGCCCTGGAAGGGCACGCCGTCCTTCTTGCCGAGGAAATCGATTACGACGCGGTCGCCGGTGGCGGCAGCACGCTCGGCGTTGTCGAAGCGAACGCGTTGCTTGCGCAGGATGTCGAGGGTTTTCTCGATTTCGGCATCGCCGACTTCCAGCGTCGGACGCTCGATTTCAGCGGTCGACAGATCGCCCGGCGTGAATTCCGGATACACCTCGAAAATGGCGGTGAATTCCATTTGCTCGGCGTTGTCGCCGGTTTTCGGTTCAATACGCGGGTAACCGGCAACACGCAGCTTCTGGGCGGCGACGGTGTCGGCAAACAGGCGATCCAGTTGTTCAGCCATGGCTTCGTGGCGAGCCTGGTCGCCATACTGCTGCTTGACGATGGAGAACGGCACCTTGCCCGGACGGAAGCCCGCCATCTTGATGTTCTTGCCCATGCGCTTCAGGCGTTGTTCCATATCCTTCTCGATATCGGCAATCGCGATGGCGAGATCGATGCGGCGTTCCAGTTCGTTAGCTTGTGCAGTAGTTGCGTCCATGAGAATTCCTTGTGACTACGGAGCCGAAAAATAAAGCTGTCAATTCTAGCACGGACCTTGATGCACGGATGCGGTGCGGGCTGTTGTGAGCCTAATCGAAAATTCATCACGCTTTGTGTAGACAGACTTTGCAGAACTTCGTACAATGCGCGCCTTCTTCAGCGGCGGCTGTAGCTCAGTTGGTAGAGTCCCGGATTGTGATTCCGGTTGTCGTGGGTTCGAGCCCCATCAGTCGCCCCAGAATTCAACCCCCGCATACCGCAAGGTCTGCGGGGGTTTTCATTTTCCGGAGGCCCAATGTCCCCATCCCCCGTTTTTTCCGATCTGTCCCCCGCCGAGGTCTGGCAACACTTTGCCACCCTGTGCGCCATTCCACGAGCCTCCAAGCAGGAAGCGGCCTTACGGGCGCATTTGCAGGACTGGGCGGCACAGGCTGGCATTTCGGCCGAGGTGGATGCTGCGGGGAACCTGCTCTTGTTGAGCCCTGCCAGCCCGGGATGTGAGCAGGTGCCGGGGGTGATCTTGCAGGCGCACCTCGACATGGTGTGCCAGAAAAATTCGACCAGTCCCCACGATTTTTCCCGCGATCCGATTCAGCCCGTGTTGCGCGATGGCTGGCTGGTGGCAGATGAAACCACCCTGGGTGCAGATAATGGCATCGGGGTGGCGCTGATTTTGGCTGCGCTGAGCGATCGCACCTTGCGTCGAGGCCCCCTGGAGGCGTTGTTGACGGTCGACGAAGAGGCCGGGATGGGCGGCGCCCGCGGCCTTTCGCCAGATCGTCTGAAAGGTCGCTTGATGCTTAACCTGGATACTGAAGCTTGGGGCGAGTTCTATCTGGGCTGCGCGGGTGGGATGGATGTGGATATTCGACGCGATGGCGAGCCTGAGCCATTACCTGCCGGCTGGACGGTTTGCGAGATTGCCCTGCGGGGGTTGCGGGGTGGGCACTCGGGCGTGGATATCCATGAAGAGCGCGGCAATGCAATCAAGTTGATGGTCGGCGTGCTGCACGATCTGGCCGCGCATGTGCCTTACCGGCTGGTGAGCCTGCGTGGCGGGACCGCCCGAAATGCCTTGGCCCGCGAAGCGTTTGCCACGCTGGCGTTTCCCGAAGCGCTTGATCTGTCGGACTGGCTGGCGGGGCAGCAGGCAGGGTTGCGGGAGCACTTGCGGGGTATCGAGGCGCAACTGAGCTTGTCGATCACGCCAGCCAGTGCCCGGGACATGCTGGGGGCCGAGGAACAGTTTGTCTGGCTGGCTTCGCTGCACGCGGCGCCGCACGGTGTACGCCGCATGAGCCGTCAGGTGCCGGGCGTGGTGGAGACGTCCAACAATCTGGGTATGGTCGATCTCCAGCCCGCAGGCGGATCGTGCAATTTTATGGTGCGTTCGCTGGTTGACCGTGGGGCAGAAGCCTTGGCGGACGAAATTGTCAGTTTGTTCGCGTTGGGAGTGCGGAATCATCGGTGCGCATTATCCGGGGCTGGATACCGTTTCCTTCGGGCCGACCATTCGTGGCGCACATGCGCCGGGAGAGCGGGTGGAGGTTGCCTCGGTTGGCGATTGTTGGCACTTGCTGCGCAGTGTATTGAGCGAGCTCGCTCAAGGCTGATTTTTCCCGAAAGCCAGCGGTCGACCGCTGGCTTGCCCGGTTTTTCCGCTCAGCGCCCGCGGATGGCTTCGCAGCGGGCCAGCCCAAGTTTGCTTGAACGTTCCAGCTTCTGGGCAAAGGCGGGAAAATCGAGACCCAGACGGGCGCGCAGTTCCTTGGCGTGATTGTGCAGCCAGCGCCAGCGCGGTTCGAAATAGCGTTCCTTGAAGGCGTAGAGGATGTGGTTGCCGTCGTCAGGCACCGAAATCACGATCACCTGGTCATCAAACACATGCATCGCCTCGCCGATCAGGCCGGCATAACTTTCCTTGTCACCGGCCAGATTGATGACCAGTACGCCATTGCCGGAGAGTTTGGCAAAGGCGTGTTCGAAAAATTCGCGATTTGCCAGCGTTGGTGCGAATCCGGTTTTGTCGAAGGCGTCGACCAGAAGCGCATCAATGCCTTTTTCGGCTTGGGCGATGAATTCGGCTCCATCGCCTTGCACGATACTCAAACGCGCGTCGTCCGCTGGCACCTGAAAAGCCTCGCGGAAGGCAATGACGTCGGGGTTGAGTTCGACTGCCGTGAGCGCCACGCCGGGCAGGCGGCGGTGGCAGAATTTGATGATCGAACCGCCACCCAGGCCGATCAGCACCAAACGCCGTGGGCGTGGGTGAAAGAGCAGGAAGGCCATCATTTTTTGCGTGTAGCGCAAGGCCAGATCGTGCGGCGCCTTGAGTGACATTTCACTCTGCATCAGCCGGACGTTGAAATACAGGTAGCGCGATTTGCCATCGTCGATCACGAAAGGCTTGGGGTAGCTTTCATCGAGCAGTTGCGCCCGTAATTCGCCGGGGCGTGCCCAGGCCGGTTCCTGCATAAGCACCGTACCCGTCTCGATCTCGAACGGGCTGGGCAATTCGAACAGTTTCAAGCGTCGAGGTCTTCGGCGCGCAGCAGGAAGACGTATTCGTCGCCAGCGGCCGTATCCAGCCAGATGAAGGGCAAGGTCGGATAGGCCGCTTCGAGCACGTCCCGGTTGTGGCCGATTTCGACGACGAGGATGCCGTCGTCGGTCAGGTGTTCGCGGGCATGGGCGAGAATGAGGCGAGTGAAATCCAGTCCGTCGTCGCCAGATCCGAGTGCCATCTCGGGTTCATGCAGATATTCGGGCGGCAGGGCAGCAACCGATTCGGCATTGACGTAGGGAGGGTTGGAAATGATCAGGTCGTAGCGCCGGCCTTCCAGCTGGCTGAAGCCATCGGAATGGATCAATTCGATTTGCTCGCCTAGCCGGTAGTCGGCCACGTTGCGTTCGGCGACGGAAAGAGCCTCTTCCGATAGGTCGACCGCGTCCACGGCGGCATTGGGAAAGGCGAGCGCAGTCAGAATGGCCAGGCAGCCAGAGCCAGTGCACAGGTCGAGTGCGGCGCTGACAGACCAGGGGTCGTCGATCCAGGGCGCGAGTTGCTCGTCCAACAATTCAGCAATGAAGGAGCGCGGTACGATGACGCGGTCGTCCACATAAAAGCGATGCTCGCCCAGCCAGGCTTCATGCGTCAGATAGGCCGCAGGCAAGCGATCCTGGCAACGCTGACGGTAAATGTCGAGCAGGGCTTCGCGTTCGGCGGTCAGCAGTCGGGCGTCAAGAAAGGGCTCGAGACGATCCAGCGGCAGATTCAGGGTGTGCTGCGTCAGGTAAACCGCTTCGTCCCAAGCGTTATCGCTGCCATGCCCGAAGAAGAGGCCGGCCGCATTGAAGCGGCTGACCGCATAGCGGATGAAATCACGGACGGTG
>JAKLLI010000349.1:2360-3906 GCA_023150195.1 Azonexus sp. | reverse complement strand
CTGCTGCGCCGCTCGGCGCAGCATCAACCGGAAAGCACGTCAAACCGTCTGGCATTGCACGATCTTGAAATGGATCTGGCTCGCCGCAAGGTTTCCAGGAATGGTCAGCGTATCGACCTGAGTGCCAAGGAGTTCCTGCTGCTTTCTCTGTTTCTGAGGAAACAAGGCGAGGTGCTATCGCGTACCGAGATTGCCGAGCAGGTTTGGGATATGAATTTCGACAGCAACACCAATGTAGTCGAAGTTTCGATCAAGCGACTTCGCGCCAAAATGGATACACCCTTCGAGCTCCAACTACTGCACACCGTACGAGGCATGGGTTATGTCCTCGAAATGCGCGAATGAAACTTGGCAAACAGATTAATCCGACGCTGAGCGGTCGCCTTGTACGCTGGCTCGCCTCACTAAGTTTGGGTGTCCTTGGATGTTTGTGTCTCGGAGTATTTTTCTCGGTCAAAATCAATCTTGAGTCACAACAGGATCTACGCCTTGAAAAGCTCAGTACGGCAATTCAGCACCTGTTTGAAGAAACGCCGGCACACCTGCAACCGGGAACACTGGAGCATGATCTGGAAGATCTTCTGAAGATCAATCGGGACTTGCATCTCAAGTTACTCGATAGATTGGGTGAGGCTCGTTTCATTTCGACGCCAAGTGCGTGGCCGTTAAAAGCGCGCTTTCTCTCGCTTGCACTCCCCGAGGAAGCTTCGAGGACAGATTTTGCCGTTGCCGAATTGGCGCTCGACACTGCACCCGACGAGGCTATTCTGGATCGCCTCGCAGCCATTCTCTGGGGGGCTGCATTGATCGGCAGTGCTGCGATCACCGTGGGCGGTTACCTGCTCGTTTATTTTGGGCTGACCCCCATTCGGACACTGGCTGAGCAAACACGCTGTCTCGCAATACTTTCCCTCGACAAACGGTTGGAAACTGAGGGGATTCCCGCCGAGCTACAAGTGCTTGTCGATCAGTTCAACGATTTGCTAAACCGACTGGAAAAAGCCTACCAGCAGCTCGAAGGATTCAATGCCGATGTAGCGCACGAATTGAGAACGCCGTTGGCGAATATCATCGCTAGCAGTGAGTTGGCTTTGCGTAGCAACGACAAGGATGAAAATCTGCGTGATTGCATCGGTGCGAATCTCGAAGAAATGCACAGGCTGTCGGGCATTGTTAATGACATGCTGTTCCTGTCGCAAGCCGACCGGGGTGCAAAAGCCCGGCGGATACCCGTTCAAAGCCTTGCCCAACTCTGCACTGAGGTGGCTGACTACTATGAAGCAGTGCTGATTGAGTCCGACCTTGAGTTGTCGATTGAAGGTGACGCCTCTGGCCTATTCGACGCTGCACTGCTACGGCGCGTACTGTCCAATTTACTGAATAATGCAGCCCGATATGCCGATCACGGGAGTGCAATCGTGATCCGGATAACGCCCGAAACAGATGGACGACTCAAACTCTCGGTGATCAACCGAGGCAAGCCGATTTCTGCTGCAAGCCTGCCTCATATCTTCGATCGTTTTTTCCGAGTCGACACGTCACGTAG
>JAKLLI010000349.1:0-2336 GCA_023150195.1 Azonexus sp. | reverse complement strand
CCAAAATCATGGACTGGGTCTCGCCATCGTTAGCGCGATTGCCCGGATGCATGACGGGGAGGCATTCGCAAACTCCGCCGATGGCGAGACCGAAATAGGCATACGACTGGACAGCTGACGGCCTCGCTGCTTTCGCCGATGCAGGCCAACGGGTCTTCAGTCTCTGGTTTGCGGCGCAGAGGTTCGCAACGTTCGCAGGCCGTTAGCGACGACCAGCAGACTGGCGCCCATGTCAGCAAATACCGCCATCCACATCGTGGCATTTCCGAACACCGCGAGCCCGAGAAATACGACCTTGATGCCCAAGGCCAGTGCGATGTTCTGCCAGAGCACAGCGTGTGTCTGGCGGGACAAACGGATGGTTTCTGGGATACGCCGCAAATCGTCGTTCATGATGACCACGTCGGCGGCCTCCATGGCGGTATCGGTGCCGGCAGCGCCCATGGCGACACCAATATCGGCGCGGGCCAAGGCGGGCGCATCGTTGATCCCATCACCGGTCATGGCTGTCGGGCCATGACGCTCCTGCAATTCCTCGATTGCAGCCAGCTTGTCCTCCGGCAGTAGATTGCCCCGTGCGTCGTCAATTCCCGCCTGTTGGGCGATGTTAGTGGCAGTCGCCACATTGTCGCCGGTCAGCATCACCGAAATGACCCCAAGGCGGTGGAGATCAGCGATCGCCTCCCGCGAGCTTTCTTTGATGGTGTCGGCCACCGCGAAGATGGCCAGCACCCGATCCTCGGCCGCCAGCAAGGTCACGGTTCGCCCCTGATTCTCGTGAACGGCGAGACGCGCCTCGATCTCGGGGCTGCACAGACCACGATCCTCGATCAAGCGATGGTTACCAAGCATCAAGGTATGCCCGTCCAGACTGGCCTCGATGCCGCGACCGGGAAGCGCGGTGAAGTCGGTGAGACCGTTTTCCGGGAGATTCAGTCCCTTGGCAATTGCTTTCGAAACGGGGTGGTCCGAATGGCCGGCCAGGCTGGCGGCCCAGGAAAGCACCTTTGCTTCTGGATCGGAGGGGGACAGCACCTCTGTGGCTACCAGACGAGGCTTGCCTTCCGTGATAGTGCCGGTCTTGTCGAGAGCAATGACGCGCAGTTTGCGAGCTTCTTCCAGATAGACGCCGCCTTTGATCAGGATGCCGCGCCGAGCGGCTGCGGCCAGTCCGCTGACAACTGTAACGGGGGTTGCGATGACCAGCGCGCAGGGGCAGGCGATCACCAACAATACCAGTGCCTTGTAAAGCGCCTGTGTCCACGTCCAGTCGAACAACCAGGGACCACCGACGGCCACTGCCACGGCAATTGCAAAAATGGCCGGCGTATAAATGGCGGCAAAGCGATCAACGAAGCGCTGGGTTGGAGCCCGCGTGCCTTGGGCTGCCTCGACGGCATGGATGATGCGGGCCAGGGTTGTGTTGTTGGCAGCAGCCGTCACCTCGAATTCCAGCGTGCTGGTCTCGTTGATGGTGCCGGCGAAAACGGGATCGCCAGTTGTCTTGTCGACAGGAATGCTCTCGCCGGTGACCGGCGCCTGGTTGACCGCACTGCTGCCGGCGGTCACTCGTCCATCCAGCGGGATGCGGGCACCAGGCTTGACCCGTGCCAGTGCACCGATGACGACCTTGTCGGCCGGCGTCTCCAGCCAGCCACCATCGCCTTGGCGAATCTCTGCGGTTTCCGGGGCCAAGGCGAGGAGCCCCTTGATAGCGTTGCGTGCCCGATCGACGGACCGGGCCTCGATGAGTTCGGCGATGGCGTAAAGCGCCATGACCATCGCTGCTTCCGGCCATTGACCGATCAGGAAAGCGCCAGTCACGGCGACGCCCATCAGGGCGTTCATGTTCAATTGGCCGCGCCGCAATGCGGACAATCCCTTGCGATAAGTGGAGAATCCGGAGAAGGCAATGGCAGCCGCTGCCAACGCCATGCCCAGCCCCTTGAACAGCAGGGTATCGGGTGCAAAGAAATCCAACGCCTCGGCTCCGATGGCCAATGCCAGGGCGATCAAGGCCTTACTGATCTCGCCGAGACCTGATGGGACTTCGGTCTGTTCATGCTCAATGGGCAACACTTCAAAACCGAGCTGACGGATGGCCTGTAACGCACTTTTCTGGACGGACTGCTCGGCATCAATGGTCAGGGTCCGGGCAGCCAGTTCGAAGCGTAGCGACCGAATCCCATCGATGCCTGCTAGGGCCTGTTCACAGTAACCGATTTGTGTTTACATCCTGGAATTTGGGTGTAAGACATGGATCGATTGATGTTGAACGACAAACAATGGTTGCGGATTGCGCATCTGCTTCCTGGCAAACCGACAGACAAAGGCGG
>JAKLLI010000348.1 GCA_023150195.1 Azonexus sp. | reverse complement strand
GATTGATGTGCTCCAAGCGGTATGGCGCCAGTCCAGCCAGAACCTCCTGGTTGATCACAGCACCTTCAGCCTGGAGTTGCTTCAGCACCCGGCTCATCCCCACCACGTTGTGCAAGATGACCAGGTTGGCGACAAGATGGTTGTATTTGATAATTTTGCGCTGTTCATGGCGCAGGTTTTCGGCAATCACCCCTTCTACGCCGAAGAATAGTTTTTTCTCAAAACCATTGAATTGCTCTGACTTATTGGTTTCCGCGTGGATGAGTCGGCGAAGTTCGACGTCGCCAACGTATTTCAGCAGGAACATGGTTCGGATTACTTTGCCGAGTTCCTTGAAGGCGAAATACAGCTTGTTCTTTCGACTGTAAGTTCCCAAGCGACGCAGGATGGCCGAGGCGGAAATTTTTCCGAGCTTGATGGAAACTGCCACGCGCAGCATGTCCGGCAAATGGGTTTCGATCATCTGCCAGTTGATATCGTCGCTGAAAAGCCGGTCGATATGGGTAAACTTCTTATTGCTGTCGGGCCGATGGAACACCAGATCCTTGATGCCACGGATGCGCGGCATCAGTTTGATGCCCAAGAGGTGTGAAAGCGCGAACACCGTGTAGCTCTGGGCCTGGGTGTCGCCATGGATGGTGTCCGGCCGGATATCCGAGGTGTTGGTCATCAGCCCGTCGAGGATGTGAGTGCCCTCGTAGGTGCCACAGGAAATGAAGTGGCTGAACAGCGCGATGAACTTGTCGGAGACATGGTAGTAGCCGATACCGCCATAGCCACCGTAGCGGATGTGATGTTCGGAAATCAGGTTCTGCTCGTAGAGGTTCCATTTCGTGCCGTCGGCAGAGGCATGCTTGCCTGATCCCCAGTAGCCAGGCAATTCGAACTTGTTGTAGGCATTGATGACCTTGACGATGGCTTTTTCCAGCACCTCTTCCGTCACGTACTTGATGTTGAGCCAGGCGATCTGCTTGCGGCTCATCCCCCGAATTGAGCGCGCTGTCTGGGTCGGCCCGAGGTTGCAGCCATAACAGAACAAGGTGCTGATTACCCGTGGGCGCAATTCCTCGATCCGGCTTTCGGTTCCCATCAAAGGCCGAAAGGTGTTCACGTCAGCGAACTGGATGTCGGTCTGAAACCGGCGTCCGAAATGACGCGCACAATGGATGAGATTTCGGCGGACATTCGCGCCCGCCTGATCAACCTGCCGGCGGCGATTGCCATCGGCCAGCCGATTTCCCACCGGATCGACCACATGCTGTCCGGTGTGCGTTCGCAGATCGCCATCAAGATTTTTGGTGACGACCTGGACACGCTACGCGGTCAGGCCGACGCGTTGCGCGGCAGGCTGGCCGGAATTCCCGGGATTGCCGATCTGGAAATCGAGAAGCAGGTGCTGGCACCGCAGATCAAGGTCAGCGTCAACTATGCGACGGCCGCGCAATACGGCGTGCCGACGCCGCAGATTCTGGCGACGCTGCAAAGCCTGGTCGAAGGCGAAAAGGTAACCC
The DNA here is from genome assembly GCA_023150195.1 of Azonexus sp. GTDB lineage: Bacteria > Pseudomonadota > Gammaproteobacteria > Burkholderiales > Rhodocyclaceae > Azonexus. Next base: position 844 of record JAKLLI010000348.1, on the reverse strand, counting down.
AGGTGGTCGAGGGTGGCCGGCGCTTTGCACTGGTCGTGCGCTTGCCCGAATCATCACGCTCGTTGCAAGGGCTGGGGCAGATTTTGCTGGAGACGCCCGGCGGCCCGATTCCCTTGGCAAAAATCGCCACCATCGAGGACGGCGACGGGCCGAACCAGGTCAGCCGCGACGACGGCAAGCGGCGCATCGTGATTTCGGCCAACGCGCAAGGACGGGCGCTGTCCGAGATTGTCGAGGACATCCGCAAGGTGGTTGGCGAAAGCAAACTGCCTGAAGGCTACTTCATCACCCTGGGCGGCCAGTTCCAGGCGCAGGAAGAGGCTTCCCGTCTGGTCGGGCTACTCTCCATCGTCTCGCTGGTCCTGATGTTTGTGGTGCTGTTCAGTCGCTACCAGTCGGTCGTGCTGTCGGCGCTGATCATGGCCAACATTCCGCTGGCGCTGGTTGGCGCAGTGCTCGGCTTGTGGATTTCCGGGCAACCGCTGTCGGTCGCCGCGCTGCTCGGTTTCATCACGCTGGCCGGCATCTCGGTGCGCAACGGCATCCTCAAGGTCAGCCATTACATCAACCTGATGCGCATGGAGGGTGAAAGTTTCGACCACAAGATGATTCTGCGCGGCTCGCTGGAACGCCTCGCGCCAGTCTTGATGACGGCACTGGTGACGGCCTTCGCACTGGCGCCGTTGCTCTTCGAGGCCGAGCGACCGGGCACGGAAATCCTGCATCCGGTGGCGGTGGTCATTTTCTCGGGTCTGATCAGCTCGACCCTGCTCGACACCTTCCTGACGCCCGCCATGTTCTGGCTGTTTGGCCGCAAGGATGTGGAACGCCTGATGGCCGACCG
>JAKLLI010000347.1 GCA_023150195.1 Azonexus sp. | reverse complement strand
GACATGCAGTTGAGCCGGCTGCTGGCCGAAAGCCGCCGACTCGAGGAACTGACGCGCGGCGACCGCCCGCCGCTGGCGGTGGTCTCCGCCTACGACGGACTGACGCTCACGCTGTGAGCTTGCGCCGCGCCGTCTTGGGCCTGCTGCGCGCGGGGCGAGGTCGCCTGCTGCCGCTGCTGATCTTGCTGGCGGCCTGTGCGGCGCTGCATTTCGGCAGCACCAACCCGCTCGGCAGTCTGCAACTCGCGCAGTTCGACCGCTATCAGCGCTGGTTGCCGCGCGAGCGTTCCGATGAGCCGGTCATCGTCGTGGCCATCGACAGCCCCAGTCTTGTCCAATACGGGCAATGGCCCTGGCCGCGCGATCTGGTTGCGCAATTGCTGGACCGCATCGGCGCCGGCAAGCCCTTGGCGATCGGGCTGGATATCGTGTTTGCGGAAGCGGATCGACTGAGTCCGGAAATGCTCGCCAAACGGCTGTCGACCGAAGATGCCGATCTGATCTCACGCTTGCCCGATCCGGATGCCGCCCTGGCCGCGGCCATTGCCCGTCACCCGGTTACCCTGGCTGTGATCGGCCTCGGTCGTGAATTGCCGGGCAGCCGCCTGCCGGCCAAACCGCTGCCCGCACTCAATGTCAGCGTTGACCAAGCTCCCCTGCTGCCGCATTTTGCCAGTGCACTCGCCAGCCTCCCCCGCTTGCAGCGCGACGCGGGCAGCGAGGGCTTCATCAATGCCACGCCGCATCTGGATGAGGCTTACGGTGAGCGCGGTATCGTCCGCCAGTTGCCGACAGTGGCACTGATCGCCGATCAACCCGCGCTTTCCCTGCCGCTGGCCATGGTACGCCAGGCGCTGGGCGACCTTCCCGCAACGCTGAGTAATACCCGCCGCGGCATGCACCAACTCGCTATGGGCGACTACCGCTTGCCGGTGGCGGCCAATGGCGAAGTTTTTCTTCATTTTGGCAAGGCCAACGGCCACTACTATGTCTCCGCCGCCGATGTGCTGGCCGGAGTCTATCCACCATCGACCTTTGCCAACCGTTTTGTCGTCGTGGGTTTTGACAGCACCGGGCTGCGCGACCGCATCATCACGCCCCTGGGCGACAGCCTGCCAGGGCTGGACGTGCATGTGCAGGTCCTGGAAAGCCTGCTGGCCAGCCACGCCTTGCGCCGCCCGAACTGGCTGCCCTGGCTGGAACAGGGGGCACTGTTACTTTCCGGCCTGCTCTTGATTGCCGGGGTACCCCGGTTGCGGCCCCGGCATGCCCTGCTGGCTTTTACCGCCCATGCGCTGCTGCTGGCTGGCAGCGGCTATCTGGCCTTTGCCGCCGGTTTCTGGCTGTTCGATGGCACCACGCCGGTGCTGTTGCTCTTGCCTGTTTTTATCGCCCTGCTGGGAAACCGTTTGATTGCCGCCGACCGGCAGCGCCGCCTGGCCGAACAACGCTTGCAGGCCAGTCGGGAAGCCGCCGCCCGGATCAGCGGCGAGCTCGACGCGGCGCGGACCATCCAGATGGGCCTGTTGCCCGATCTGGCGCGGTTGTCTGCTGCCGATGCGCGCTTTGAGATGGCCGCCATTCTTGAGCCGGCACGCGCCGTTGGCGGCGATTATTACGACGCCTTCCTGCTCGACGCCAACCGCCTGTGCCTGGCGATTGGCGATGTATCGGGCAAAGGCGTGCCGGCCAGCCTCTTCATGGCCATTTCCAAAACCCTGACCGGTACCCTGGCCCGCCGCCACGACGCGCTGGCCGATGCCATGTGCGACCTGGAAATCGAACTCAGCCGGCACAATCCCGCCGACCTGTTCGTGACCGCCTTCATCGCCGTGATCGACCTGCCGACCGGGGAAATGCACTATGTCTGCGCCGGCCACGATGCGCCCTTGCGTTACCGGGCGCACACGGTCGACCGGGTCGCGACCGCAGAAATCGGGGGGCCGCCGTTGTGTGCGCTGGGGGATTACCCCTACCTCGCCGGGCAAATGCAATTGCTGCCGGGCGAATTGCTGTGTTTGTTTACCGACGGCGTCAGTGAAGCCGACAACGGCCATGAACTCTTTGGCGTACCACGTCTGGTGGCGGCCCTGCAGACGGCTGGCGAATCGCCCTTGCCGGCACTGGCCGATGCCTTGCGCGACACGGTGCGCGGCTTTGAAAACGGCGCACCACCGGCCGATGACCTGACCCTGCTGCTGTTTCGCTGGCAGGGTCCGGCCGTTTAACAGGTTACCCAAAAACACCGTGATGCCTTCGGCTATTCATTGCTGACGATGCAAAAATTTCTGCCACATTCCCTTTGCAGGCCTTCGAAACTGGATTTCAGCCGGTTTCTTGGCCTCTTTGGGGTTTGCTGCCC
>JAKLLI010000346.1 GCA_023150195.1 Azonexus sp. | reverse complement strand
ACACTGATCAATCAACAATCGAATACCGACGCGTATGACTATCACCGCGAAATCATGTCGCTGGTTGTTCGTCGCGATTTCTGAGAGGAGTTGGGCGATGAAAACGTTTAGTTGGGCTTCGGCAGTGTTGGTGATGGCGCTTTGCTCGCAAGGGGGCATGAATGCCTACGCGGCACAGGAGGCTGCAACCTTGCTTCATGCCAGCGGCAGCGTGACCCTCGTATCGGCAGAAGGGAAAACACGTCCGGCGGCGAAGGGCGCTGCCTTGATGTCGGGAGAAACGGTGACGACCGGCCAGGGCGGCTTGGCACAGTTGCGTTTTTCGGATGGCGGAATGGTGTCGCTTCAGGAAAACTCAAACTACCGCATTGATCAATACGCTTACACAGGTTCGGAAAATGGCGAGGAGCGCGGCTTTTTTAGCCTGGTCAAGGGCGGTATGCGGACGATCACCGGCAGTATTGGCCACCGTAACAAGGAAAACTACCGTGTCACCACGCGCGTGGCGGTGATCGGGATTCGCGGCACGGAGTACACCTTGCGTTACCTTGATGACGACGCCTTGGTGATCACGACTCAGGAAGGTGCCGTGCAGGTTTGCGTTGGCGAAAATTGCGTGGTGCTTTCCAGTGGCGATACCCTGGTATTGCGCAGCGATGCCGGCAATCGTCACTTCGAGTTTCAATCGAGAATCGAGGGAGAAGATCACCCGGGCTTGGTCGAGACTTTCGCTGAAGGTTTCTCTCTGATCGAACAGCGGGATGCCGATGGCAGCCTGATCTTGGGTGGGGGGGCGTTGCGTAACCCGGTTGATACGGCCAATCCCGAGACTGCAATGGCCAATTTCTAAGACTGAGCAGATATCGCCGGGAGGCCGTCGTCAGCGATGGCCTTGCCCGGTTGTGCGTTGATAGGTGACAAAGCGGAGCAGCGGCGGCATGTCGATGCTGGCTACCTCCACCCAGTGGTCTTTACTGATTTCGGGAAAATACGCGTCCCCATCTGGCGCAAGCGCCACTGCCGTAATTTCCAGGCGATCGGCATGGGGCATGGCCAGGCGATAAATTTGTTCGCCCCCGATGACGAATTGGGTTTGTGTCGGCGCAAGTTGCGTTGCCAGGGCAGTGGCTTGGCCTAGTGTTTGAACCACCTGGGCGCCAGGTGCCGAGAAATCCGTTTGCCGGCTGAGGACGATATTCAGCCGTCCCGGTAAGGGACGAAAGCGTTCCGGCAAGGATTCCCAGGTTTTTCGGCCCATGATGACCGTCTGGCCCGCGGTCAGCTTGCGAAAATGCGCCATGTCCTCCGGCAGATTCCAGAGCAAGGCATTGTCTTTTCCAATGACACGGTTTTGCCCGACGGCGGCAATGAGCACGATATCTGGCATGCGGCTAACTCCTGAAATGACGCAGGTGGTTGATCAGTCCGCGCGTGGATGCGTCCAGCGATACCACTCCGCCTTCGCCGCGGATGCAGGGGGCCAGGCGGCTAGCCAATTGTTTTCCGAGTTCGACGCCCCATTGGTCAAACGAATTCAGATGCCACAACACGCCGAGGCAAAATACCTTGTGTTCGTAGAGCGCCAGCAACTGGCCCAGTGTGAATGGCGTGAGTTCGGGGAGGATCAGGGTGCTGCTGGGCTGGTTGCCGGGGAAGGTGCGATACGGTACCAGGGCCTCGGGAATGCCCGCATGACGGGCCTCGTCGCCGGTTTGGCCAAATGCCAGTGCGGAGGATTGCGCCAGGCAGTTGGCCAGCAGGCTGCTGTGGTGACCAGGTAGCGGATAGTCGGCCTTGCCCAGCGCGATAAAATCGCTGGCGACCAGTGCGCTCCCCTGATGAAGGAGCTGGAAGAAGGAATGCTGGCCGTTGGTGCCGGCTTCACCCCAAAGAATCGGGTTGGTCGCATAGTCGACCGTGATGCCGTCGCGGTCGGCACGTTTGCCATTGCTCTCCATCTCCAGTTGTTGCAGATAGGCCGGCAGCAGGCCCAGCGAGTGGCTGTAGGGGAAGATGCCCTGGCTGTGGGCCTTGAGGAAGTTGGTGTTCCACAGGGCCAGCAGAGCCATTGTCAGCGGCAGATTCTCCTCGGCGGGGGCATGGAAAAAATGCTGATCCATATCGTGGGCGCCGGCCAGCAACTGTTCGAAATGCCCGTAGCCCACGGCCAGCGCAATCGGTAAACCAATGGCGGACCACAGGGAAAAACGTCCGCCGACCCAGTCGCGAAACTCGAAGACATTTTCCGGGGCAATGCCGAATTCACTGGTAGCTGCCAGATTGGTCGAAGCTGCCACAAAATGCCGGGCAACGGCTTGCGGGTCCAATGCCGCCGCCAGCAGCCAGTTGCGTGCCGTATGGGCG
>JAKLLI010000345.1 GCA_023150195.1 Azonexus sp. | reverse complement strand
GTCGGGCTGATGGCAAGCCAGTTACCGGACGGGCTTGTCGTTGGGGAAAAACTGGTGCGTTGTCATTTCCATTTGCCGGAGGAAGCGCACGAGTTGTATTGCAATGCCACTGTGCGTCACGTGACCGAATTGAGCAGCCGCAACGGTTCGCGTCAGTGGCGAATCGGCCTGCAATTCGACGGCCTGCCGGCACAGGATCAAAATCGTATCCAGCGTTACCTGGCGCGCGTTGAGCGCGAACGTAACGAGCTGCGCTGAAATCCGCCGGTTTCAGGCAGGGCGGCAAGCCGGGCAGGTCGCGCCGATTTCCACTTCCGGATTGTCCAGTTGATGACCGGCATCGGCCAATGCGCGACAGAGCGCTTGTAGTACGCCGACGTCGGCCAGTTCAGTGATGCCGCCGCACTGGGGGCAGACCAGGAAAATGCCTGGTTCGATATGGCTATCTCGCGTACACGCAACGAAGGTGGCATTGCGCTCGATTTTGTGGGCCAGCTGATGTTCGGTCAGAAAATCAAGGGCGCGATACACCGTTGGCGGGGTGGCGCTCGGCTGTTCGGCCTTGATGCGCGCGAGCAGGTCATAGGCCTTCAACCCTTTCGGATTTTCCAGCAGCAATTGCAAGACGCGCTGACGGATGGGGGTGAAGGCCAGCCCGCGCTCGGCGCAGTTGCGGCTGGCGCGCTGCAGGGCATCGGAAATCGAAGTGGCCATGCGTTTGAATTGGCGTTGACGGAGTGATGTTATAACATAGCTTCCTTGTTGTGAGCCACGCGTATGCGCGGTGCTTTGCGCAATTTGATGACTATCCGCCGCCTTTTAATCCGCCACATCGATACAAACATGGCTCAAACCGCCATCCAAATTGACGCACTGGAATTTCGCTGGAGACCCGACGGGCCAATTTGCCTGTGCTTGCCCGCGTTAACGGTGGACGGCGGCAAAAGCCTGTTTTTGCATGGCCCCAGCGGGGTGGGAAAAAGCACCCTGCTCAATCTGATCGGTGGGGTTCTGCAGCCGGTGCAGGGGCGAATTTCGGTGCTGGGGCGCTTGCTGGGCGAGATGTCGGGGGCGGAGCGCGATTCCTTTCGCGCCGATCATCTCGGCTTCATTTTCCAGCAATTCAATCTGATTCCGTATTTGTCCGTGCTCGACAATGTGCTGCTGCCGTGCCGCTTTTCACGGCACCGTGCGCTGCGGGCCGGCGATGTGCAGGCCGAGGCCCGGCGTCTGCTGGCAGCGCTGGACCTTGATCCCGCGCTGGCCACAGTGGCTGCGACCCAACTGTCGGTTGGGCAGCAACAACGGGTGGCTGCAGCCCGTGCGCTGATTGGCCGGCCAGACATCCTGATTGCCGATGAGCCGACCTCGGCGCTTGATGCGCCCCGCCAGGCGGCTTTCATCGACCTGCTCCTCAGTGAGGCTGGCGCCGCGGGCAGCAGTGTCGTCTTCGTCAGCCATGATCCGCGGCTGGCGGTTCATTTTGACCAAAGTCTGGCGTTGACCGCAGGGAGTGCGGCATGAAGGCGCTATTGCGGCTGGCGGTGATGAGCGCGTGGAATCGGCGCTTGGATGGCTTTGCCTTGTCGGTGTCCGGCACCGACCTGATTGTGGGTGGGCGCGCCCACCCCTTGCAACTGGTGCTGTACGCGGTCTTTCATCTGGGCGATGCACCACCCATGATGCGTTGGGAGAGTTGCGAGCGGCTGGCCGGCGATCCTGCCGTCGCCTGGCACATACCGCTGGCTCTGGGCGATTCGCACCATGGCTATCCTGTTGTTGGCACGACTGCCGACTATTTTGCCCACTTTCAGTATGGTGACCGGCAAGCCTTGCGCTTGGCGGAAGGGCGGCCGTTTTCCGGGCTTTTCGAGGCCGTGGTGGGGGCTGAGCTTGCGGCACACATGGGATATCGATTGGGCCAATCCATCGAACTCAGCCACGGTGAGGGCGAAATCCACGGCATGGATCACGATGACAAGCCGTTCACGGTGGTTGGCATCCTGGCGCCGACCGGGACGGCGGTCGACCGCTCGGTGCAGGTGCCGATTCAGTCGATTGAGGCCTTGCATCTCGACTGGCTGGGTGGCGTGCGGGCGCCGGGATTTTCGATTCCCGCCGATCAGGTCAGCAAATTCGATCTGACGCCCAAGGCGATCAACGCCTGCCTGCTGGGCTTGCACCAGCGAGGCGCTGTGTTCGGTGTCCAGCGACGCATCAATGCCTGGGCCGATGAACTGCTGACCGCGGTGATGCCCGGGGTGGCGCTGGATCAGTTATGGCAGACCGTGGGTGGGGCCGAGCGGGCCTTGCAGGCGCTGTCCTGGCTGGTACTGGCGGTTGGCCTGGGCGGTTTGATGGCCGTCATGTTGGCGGGGCTGAACGAGCGCCGGCGCGAGATGGCCATCCTGCGCTCACTGGGTGCCGGGCCGCGCCACCTGCTCGGACTGCTGATGCTGGAGAGCCTCGGGGTGAGTGCGCTGGGTGCCTTGCTCGGGCTGCTGTTGGTGACGCTGCTCACGTTTTTCGGCGGTGAGCTGCTGGCCGCCTATGGGCTTGCTGCCCTGCCGCTGACGGTCAACGACAGCGAAATGCAACTTCTTGGGCTGGTGCTGGTCAGTGGGCTGCTCGTCAGCCTCCTGCCGGCCTGGCGCGCTTATCGGCTGTCCCTGGCGGACGGTCTGATTCCTCGTTTGTAAAGGTCTATTCCATGCGCACGATCGTTTGTTTGCTCGCCCTGCTGGCTGTCTGGCCGCTGGCGGCCGCCGACTACAAGGTCGGCGAACGGCTGCCGGGCAACGCCGAAAAAAACGAGGGCTATCTGGCGGTGATGTGGGATGACCTGATGCCCAAGGATTGGGATCCCATGGCAGCATTCAAGGGCATCGATCTCAATCGTTTGTCCGACCGCGATCCCAAGGCCGCTGAATTGCTGGCCAAGGCGCGTGCGGCCTGGGATGTGGCGCCGGTGGTCCCGGCGATGAACAACAAGCGCATCCGCATGCCGGGGTTTGCCATTCCGCTCGAGCGCAAGGGCGACCTGGTCACGGAATTTTTGCTGGTGCCGTATTTCGGCGCCTGCGTGCATGTGCCGCCACCGCCGTCGAATCAGGTGGTGTATGTGGTGAGCCGCCAACCGATCAAGGATTTGCGCACCATGGATACGCTCTGGGTCAGCGGCCTGTTGACCCTGCAAGGGGGCGACAGCGGCATGGGCACCTATGCCTACCGCCTGCAGGCCGAGCGCGTGACCCCCTATCAGATGAATAAGGAAAAGAAACAATGAGTACCCTGAGCATGATCCTGCTGGCCTGTGTGGCGGGCGGCCTGATCAGCATGGCGGCCGCGGCTGCCGTGGTTTTTCGCCTCTCGCACCGGTCGACCGCCGTTCTCGTGGCATTTGCCGCCGGGGTCATGTTGTCGACCGCCTTCCTGCATGTACTGCCGGAAGCGTTTTCATCGCTGAGCGTGATGGAAGCGCCGACGCCGCCGGATGCCGGGCATGGCGATGCCGCGGGGGCAACGCACGAGGCGCATGAGGCGGATCACGATCCCCATCATGGCCATGATCATGACGGGCCGGCAAAAACACTGTTTGGCGTCATGCTGCTCAGTCTCTTTGTCTTTTTTTCCCTGGAACGCCTGGCCTTGTGGCGGCATTCCCATGGCGATTGCGCCTCGCACGAGGGGCATCATGCGGTGGTCACCGCGCCCTTGCTGATTCTGGTGGGCGACGGGTTTCACAATTTTGTCGATGGCATCCTGCTGGCGGCGGCCTTTATCGCCGACCCCATGCTGGGTGTGACCACGACCGTGGCGGTAATCGCCCACGAAATTCCGCAGGAAATGGGCGATTTTATTTTGTTGCGCAACGCCGGCTGGAGCAACGGCAAAGCGTTTCTGGCCAATGCGGGATCGAGCCTGAGTTCGCTCATC
>JAKLLI010000344.1 GCA_023150195.1 Azonexus sp. | reverse complement strand
GCAGTCCTCGGCTTTCCTTGCGTCTCAGGGCGCAGCTGACGATCAGGTCGGCGGTGACCACAAGATTGCGCAATTCGATCAAATCGTGACTGACCCGGAAATTGGCGTAGAACTCGTCGATTTCACGCATCAGCAAGGAAATGCGGTGCTTGGCCCGTTTGAGACGCTTGGTCGTGCGTACAATCCCGACGTAATCCCACATGAAACGCCGAAGTTCGTCCCAGTTGTGGGAAATCACGACTTCTTCGTCGGCGTCAGTCACCCGACTTTCATCCCATTCCGGCAAAGAGGTAATTGACGTTGCCGGGTGGCTGAGCATGTGATTGACGGCCGCTTCGGAAAAGACCAGGCACTCCAGCAGGGAGTTGGAAGCCAATCGGTTGGCACCATGCAGCCCGGTGCACGAGGCCTCTCCGGCCACGTAAAGGCCGGCCACATCGGTTTGACCATGCAGGTCGCAGGTGATGCCGCCACAGGTGTAGTGAGCTGCCGGGACGACCGGAATTGCCTCGCGGGTAATGTCGATCCCCAGTTCCAGGCAGCGCGCATGGATGTTGGGAAAGTGGTGCTTGATGAAGGTTTCGCCCTTGTGCGAAATGTCGAGAAAGACACAATCCAGTCCGCGTTTTTTCATCTCGAAATCGATGGCGCGGGCGACGATGTCGCGAGGGGCCAGTTCGTGACGTTCATCATGCTCGGGCATGAAGCGTGTGCCATCGGGCAGCTTGAGCAGGCCACCTTCGCCGCGAACTGCCTCGGAAATCAGGAATGACTTGGCCTGGGGATGATAAAGGCACGTCGGGTGGAACTGGATGAACTCCATGTTGGCCACACGGCAGCCTGCTCGATACGCCATCGCAATGCCATCACCAGTCGAGGTATCCGGGTTGGTGGTGTACAAATAGACCTTGCCGGCACCACCGGTTGCGAGCAGGGTGTGCGGCGCAGCAAGGGTCAGCACTTCACCATCGTGCGTGTTCAGAACATAGGCACCAAAGCAGCGGTTTTCGCCCGTACCCAGTTTTTCGCCGGTGATCAGGTCGATGGCGATGTGATTTTCCAGCACCGTGATATTCGGATTGTTCCGCACCTTGCGCGAGAGCGTTTCCTGAACCGCGGCGCCGGTGGCATCAGCAACGTGAATGACGCGACGTGCGCTGTGTCCGCCTTCGCGGGTCAAGTGATAACCCGATTCATCCTTGGTGAAGGGAACGCCTTGTTCGATCAGCCATTCGATGGCCCGCCGCCCATTTTCCACCACGAAGCGGGTGGCGGCCTCGTCGTTGAGAAAGGCGCCAGCGATCAAGGTGTCCTTGATGTGGGCTTCAATCGAGTCCTGGCTGTCGAGCACCGCTGCGATGCCCCCCTGAGCCCAACCGGAGGCGGAATCTTCAAGTCCCCGCTTGCTGGCCAGTGCAACCCGGCAATGTTCAGAAAGACGCAGGGCCGCCGCTTGGCCGGCAAGACCGCTGCCGATGATCAGCACATCAAATTTTTGCACGACTGTTCTCTGAGGGAATTATTTGCCGCGAAATATAGCATGCCGGAAACCGGCTACACCGTTACGCAGCGTCACAATAAAGGGGCTTTTCGCAGACAATTAAGGAGAATTACCTAGGGTGTCGGAAAGTAGGGGTGCGCTATACTGCGGACGAGTCAGCTTCCCCGGGAATAAACAGAGTCATGAGTGAGCGCGAAATCGATCAGGTGCTGGTCGAGCGGGCCCAAGGCGGAGATCAGAAAGCCTTCGATCAGTTGGTCGGCAAATACCAGCGCAAGCTGGGTCGTTTGTTGTCCCGTTACATCCGTGATGCAGCCGAAGTCGAAGATGTGACGCAGGAAGCCTTCATCAAGGCCTATCGGGCATTGCCGGCGTTTCGCGGGGAAAGTGCTTTCTATACGTGGTTGTATCGCATTGGCATCAATACCGCCAAAAATCATCTGGTATCACAAGGTCGGCGGGCGCCAACCAGTACCGAATTCGATGCGGACGAGGCGGAAGGATTCGAAGACGCTGCCTTGTTGCGCGATATCAACACGCCAGAAAGCCTGCTGCTGTCCAAACAGATCGGACATACCGTGAATACGGCCATGGACGCTTTGCCTGACGAATTACGGACAGCGATTGTGCTGCGAGAAATTGAAGGGCTGTCGTATGAAGAAATTGCCGGCATCATGGATTGCCCCATCGGGACGGTCCGCTCGCGCATTTTTCGTGCCCGTGAGGCGGTGGCCGCCCGCCTGCGTCCCTTGCTGGATATCGCACCGGATCGACGCTGGTGATGTCGGCTGAACGAAACATCATTCGCGCCACCGTGCGTGAGCTCGATGGCCATTTTGCGCTGGTGGAAGTTGAGCATGGTTG
>JAKLLI010000343.1 GCA_023150195.1 Azonexus sp. | reverse complement strand
CGATTGTGGCCTTTGGCACCAGCGCGCCGGAAATGGCCGTTTCCGCCGGTGCGGCACTGAGTGGTTCCGGAGATCTGGCCGTGGGTAACGTCGTCGGCAGCAATATTGCCAACATCTTGCTGATTCTCGGGCTTTCCTCGCTGATTACGCCGCTGGTTGTCAACGAACAGATCATTCGCCAGGAAATCCCGATCATGATCGGGGCCAGCGCCCTGTTTCTCGCATTGAGCATGGACGGCAACATCAACCGGGGCGAAGGCATCCTGCTGTTCGTGCTGGTCATTGTTTATGCGGTATTTCTGGTGCGTCAGTCCCGCCTGGCCAGTCCGAAATCTCAGCAGGCCTTTGCCGAGGAAATGCCGGACACCCAAAGTCGCTGGGATGCGCATTGGCTGGTGCAGTCGGCACTGGTCATTGCCGGTCTGGGGATGTTGGTCCTCGGTGCCGGCTGGCTGGTCGATGCCGCGGTGGCCATCGCCCGGGGTTTCGGTGTCAGTGACTTGGTGATCGGGCTGACGGTGGTTGCGGTCGGCACCTCAATGCCGGAAATTGCGACCTCGCTGGTTGCTGCCTGGCGGGGAGAGCGCGATATCGCCGTCGGCAATGTGGTTGGCAGCAATATTTTCAATATTCTCGCCTGCATGGGCCTGGCCGGCGCGCTGGCTGATGGCGGTATCGCCGTTTCTGCAGCAGCGCGGGATTTCGATCTGTGGGTGATGTTCGCCGTCACCCTCGCCTGTCTGCCCATTGCCATGATCGGGCGCCGTATTGTGCGCGTCGAAGGGGCGGTCTTCGTGGCCTATTACCTGGCTTATACCGCCTATCTGGTGCTCTCCGCTATCCGCCACGACCAGCTAGCGGTCTACGCCGGCTGGATCAGCAATTTCGCCCTGCCGGCTACCATCATCTTGATGGTGCTCTACTTCGTTCGCAATCAGGCGGGAGATGCTGCGCTTAACGAACCCCAGTCTGCAGCGTCAGGTCCGGTAGACGACCACTCACCTTCAAAGGTAGACGCAGGGTTGTAACCGAGGTCGATACCGCAGCCGTCATCGCGCCTTCGACCGCACCGCCTTCACCGACATTCAGTTGTCCCGAGGCGCTCATGGCACCGGCGTTGAGGTTGATGTTGCGAACCGCCACGCGACTACCCTCAATGTCACAACGTGCCAGCAATTTGTCAAAACGGGTCGAACCGGCACGCACCGTCGCGCCGGGGCCACGCTTGAGCGCCTCACCCAAGTCGAAGCCCTGAACGTTGCCGCGCGTCACTTCAGCATCCAGCTGGACATTGCTTGCCGACCACAAACTATCCCAATTGGCCGCGCGTCCCTGGAGGCTCATGCGCCCGCCCAGGTCGCCCTCCATCCGCAGATTGGGTGCCAGAGCCAAACCAATCTGGCGCATGCTGATCCGTGCCAGGCTGGCCGTTCCGGCCAGACTCAGTCCATCCCGCCAGCCGAGCGATGCATTTCCCTTGAGAATGCCGCCCAGGAAAGTTGTGTCGATTTCAGAAATTTCCAGGCTGCCCGTTTGCAGCACGCCCTTTGCGCTCAGCGAATCAAAGCCTAAGCCTTGCCCGCCCGGCTGCCAGTTGCGGCCACTGAGTCCGAGAATTAACCCGGTCAAACCTGGCGATACCTTGACCATCAGGCTACGCCCCTCGTTTTCCAGTTCGCTGCCGGTAAAACGGCCGTCAGCGAAATTGAGACTACCCGACAAGGTGGCCAGCGAGACATCGCCGCCTCGGAATTCCACCTTCTCGAGGTTGACCTTGCGCAACGCCGGCAGCCCCAGTGAAAAACCATCGGTCATCGACGGCACCAGCAACAGATTCTCGACGGCCAAGGCACTGTTCACCACCGAAATTTCGTCCAGGCTGCTGGCCCCTCCCGTCATCAAGCCGAAAGGATTCAGCAGGCGTACCGTACCAATGGATACCGGTCGCGAGGTTTCCAGTCGAACGTTACTGAGTTGCAAATGCGGCACGGGCATCAATTTGAAACTGACGCTGCCAACCCGCACCGGCATGCGCAGGGATGCGGTAGCCACCGTTTCAATGGCCGTACGATGGCGGTCGTAGGGATAGACAAAGGGTGCGGCAAGCAGCAACAGCGCCAGCGATCCGGCGCCCCAGCCCAGAACGCGCCCGGAGAGGCGCGGCTGGTTCGAGTTTCCCGTCGGCTTTTCCTTGCGTTTTGGTGCTGCCTTTTCCTGAGGGGCACGGGATGCAGGCAAGATGGGCTTGCCAAAGGTGGAAAAAGCACTGGCACGGCTATCACCCTGGCGGGATTCGCTTTCGACGGTACTTTTGCCGAAGGTCGAGAACTGTGAAATGGCAGAAACCTGTTCGCGGCGAGCAACCTGCTTGCC
>JAKLLI010000342.1 GCA_023150195.1 Azonexus sp. | reverse complement strand
GTGATCGCAAAAACTTCGTCGTAAACCGATTGCGCACCGTCATTGACCCAATAGGAAAAGGCCAGCGGAATCAGCAGGGTCATCGCGAACAACATCACGATCATGCCCAATGCCCGCAGAACGGGGCCAAAACGATTCATCGGTGCTTACCTCGACGGTTGCCGGCCAGTCTGCCGACACTCAGGCGCGCAGCCTGGCGAAAGGGGCTGCGACAGAAAGTCGCGGAGTATACACGCTCGCTTCCTGCTGGCGGCAAATGCGCGTCTCTCCTCATTTTGTTCGTTCCGCGGAAAGTTGCTCGAATGCGTCGTTGACCGAAAGAAAGACCTCGCCCGAGAGGGAGGACCATAAGGGCGAATGCCGCAGCCGGTCCTGAACCGGGCCTTTTACCTCGGCAAAATGCAGCCGGATATGCCGATTGCGGAGATCGCGGTTGAGGTCGTTCAGTACCTCCATGGCGGTGGTGTCCACGCGATTGACCGCGCTCATGATCAGGACCACCTCGCGGGTGTCGGGCGCCAGCGTGAGCTCGCTGCTCAAGCGGGACTCGACGGCATTCAGATTGCCGAAAAACAGGCTTTCGTCAATGCGTAACAGCAAAACGCCGGGAATCGTCTCGACCACGTGGCGCTCGACATTGCGAAAGTGCTCGCTGTCCGGAATCCGCCCGATGACGGCAATATGCGGCATGCTCGTCCGGTAGAGCAGGGTCGCCAGCGAGAACAGAATACCGAGCGCAATCCCGGCTTCCAGTCCGAGCAGGAAGACGCCACCACCCGTCCCCAGCGCCGCGATGCCATCGGCTTTGTCGTATTGCCAGGCTTGCCGCAGGCCGCGCAGATCGATCATCGACAGGGCGGCGACGATGATACTGGCCGCCAGTACCGCCAGCGGCAAACGGGAAAATAGCGGCGCTGCACCGGCCACGATGGCCAGCATGGTGAGTGCGGCGACGATGCTGGCTAGCGGCGTTTGCGCCCCGGCAGCCAGGTTGACCGCAGAACGTGACACGCCACCACCCACCGGCATGCCGCCATGAAAGGCCGCGACCAGATTGGCGGCACCCAGGCCGATCAGTTCATCGTTGGCGTCAATCCGTTCATGGCGTTTGATGGCCAGCGCCTGCGCCATCGAAATGTTCTGCACCATGCCGATCACCGCCATCAGCACGATGGGCGTGGCGAGCAGGCGCAGTTCATGCCATCCCGGCAGGAAAAATTGCAAGGGTGGCAAGCCCTCGGCAATGGCGCCGACCACGGCGACCCCTGCCTGACGATCCAGTGACCAATGGCTGACCGCCAGGGTGGCGGCGAGCACCACGCACAAGGGCATCAGGCGCACCGTGAAACTGGCGTGTTTGGCTTGCACGCCGAGACGCTGCAAGCACGGACTCAGTCCGGTTCGTGCAAACGCCAGTACACTCAGGGCGATCAGCCCGATGAGCGAGGCCGTATCGAAACGACCATGGGCCAGCAGCGCCTGGATGACCGACCAGGCATCGGAAGCAGCGGGATGTAAGGCAAACAGATACTTCAGTTGGCTGAAAACAATCAGGATGGCCGACCCGGAAATAAAACCGCTAATCACCGGTCGACTGAGCAATTGGGCCAAAAACCCCAGGTGCAGTACGCCTGCCAGCAAGAGCAGCGCACCCGATCCCAGTGCGAGCGTGGCCGCCAATCCCAGGTAATGGGCCGATCCCGGCTCGGCAATCGGGCTGAGCACCGAGAAACACAGGATGGACGTAATCGCGACCGGTCCAACCGCCTGCACCATGCTGCTACCGAAGAGCGCGTAGGCGATGACCGGGAAGATGCTGACGTAGAGACCGGCCTGGGGCGGGAGTCCGGCCAGTAGTGCGTAAGCCAGACTCTGGGGAATGACCAGAATGGTCACGATGACGCCGGCGAGGACATCGCTGCCCAGATGCTGTTTCGGGTAGGCGCGCAGCCAGGAAGGACGCAGCGAAATCATGCGTGCTTGCAACGCTCAAACAAAAACGCCGATCCGGGCAGGGATCGGCGTTTTACGTCCTGTTTGCGGGTAGACCGCAAAATCACACTCAGGCCGGCAGCGGGTCGGCGTTGCCGAGCGCGACGGTGTTCATCCCACCATCGACGTACATGATTTCGCCGGTGATGCCGCTGGCGAGGTCAGACAGCATGAAGGCGGCGGCATTGCCCACTTCTTCAATCGTCACATTGCGGCGCAGCGGTGCGTTGTGCGAGTTGTAGGCCAGCAGCTTGCCAAAGTTGCCGATACCAGAGGCCGCCAGGGTCTTGATCGGGCCGGCGGAAATGGCGTTGGCGCGGATGCCTTCCGGGCCGAGGCAGAAAGCCAGGTAACGCGTGGCGGCTTCCAGGCTGGCCTTGGCCAGACCCA
>JAKLLI010000341.1 GCA_023150195.1 Azonexus sp. | reverse complement strand
TCCAAGAAGTCGAGTACCGAGAGCGGCTCATGGACACGTACCAGGGTTTCTGCGCCGGCCGGAATCTCGCCCTTGACCAGCGCCAGATGGGTCGCGCCGCTGGCACGGTCGACATAGGCGTGGAGGGAAAAATCACCGTGGGCAGTGGCAATGGTTTTGGTCGTGACACGTTCGACCAGGGTTTCCGAGGCGGCACGGTAATGGATCAGGTCGGCAATGGTGCCGATCTTCAGGCCATGCTGTCGGGAAAATTCGATGAGTTCGGGTAGTCGCGCCATCGTACCGTCGTCGTTCATGATTTCGCAGATGACGGCGGCAGGTTCCAGTCCGGCCATGCCGGCCAGGTCACAGCCAGCTTCGGTGTGACCGGCGCGTACCAGTACGCCACCTTCACGGGCGGTAATCGGGAACACGTGACCGGGCTGGACGATATCGTCGGCGACGGCGTTACGGGCGACGGCCACCTGAATGGTGCGCGCGCGATCCGCTGCCGAAATGCCGGTGGTGACACCCTCGGCGGCTTCGATGGAAACGGTGAAGGCGGTGCCGTAGACCGTGCCGTTGTTGCGTGCCATCTGGGTCAGTCCCAGCGTCTTGCAGCGGGCTTCGGTCAAGGTCAGGCAAATCAGGCCGCGCCCGAATTTGGCCATGAAGTTGATGGCTTCAGGCGTGACATGTTCCGCGGCCATCACCAGATCGCCTTCGTTTTCGCGGTCTTCTTCGTCCACCAGCACGACCATGCGGCCTGCCTTGAGTTCGGCAACGATATCTTCAGTGGAGGCGATGGCGAGATGCGGGGGCATGAGTTTCCGAGCGGCGAAAATGGGGGTGCTATTTTCGCAGAAACAAGGGCTTGGCGGGGCGTTTTGTGAGTGGCTTCAGGCCGGGTCCGGCTGATGCGTCTGCAGATAGCGGATGATCTGGCCTGCCGGAAGCGGCCGACTGTAGAGATAGCCTTGCAGAATATCGCAGCCCAGGGTGCTGAGATAGTCGCGCTGTGCCACGGTTTCCACCCCTTCGGCCACCACTTCCAGACCGAGGTTGTGGCCCAAGGCGACGGTGGCTGAGCAGATGGCGGCGTCGTTGGGGTCAGTCTGGATATCGCGCACGAAAGAACGATCGAGTTTGAGGCGCTGGATGGGCAGGTGCTTCAGGTAAGCCATTGACGAATAGCCCGTGCCGAAGTCGTCGATGGATAGCAGGATGCCCATGGCGGCAAATTGGTGGAGCAGCGCGAGTGTGAGTTCCGGATTCTGCATCGCCGTGCTTTCCGTGATCTCCAGTTCCAGATCCGTGGGCTGCAGGTCGTAGCAGGAAAGGGCACCGCGCACGACCAGCGGCAGGTTTTCGTGACGGAGTTGCTGCGCGGAAATGTTGACGGCCACCCGGAAGCCGCTAAGCCCGGCATCGCGGAAGGTGCGGATGTTGCGGCAGGTTTCCCAGAAGATCCAGTCGCCCAGCGGCTGGATCAGGCCAGTCTCTTCGGCAACCGGAATAAAGCGGTCGGGAGGTACGCTGCCCATGACCGGATGTTCCCAGCGCGCCAGGGCTTCCAGCCCCGTGACTTGTCCGTTGCGGGGATTGATTTGTGGCTGGAAATGCAGGGAAAACGGCGAGTTGACCGGCGTAATGCCGGAAACCGCCTGACGCAGTGCATTTTCAATCTGCAATCGCTCACCAGCGGCATCATTCATCTGGTTGGCGTAGAACTGGAAGTTGTTCCGGCCGGCGCCTTTGGCGTGATACATCGCCATGTCCGCGTTGCGCAGCAGGGTTTGGGCATCGCTACCATCCGCCGGATAGAGGCTGATGCCGATACTGGGCGTGGCATACAGAGTGTGCGGGCCGACGCTGTGGCTGAGATCGGTCAAGGCGCGCTGGATTTTGCTGGCAATCGCCGAGGCCATCAGCGGGCTATCGACTTCCGGCAGCACCACCACGAATTCGTCCCCGCCCAGTCGGGCGACAATGTCGCTGCCCCGAACGGATTGGGCCAGTCGGCTGGCGACGCTCTTAAGCAATTCGTCCCCGACTTGGTGGCCGAGGGTGTCATTCACGGTTTTGAAATGATCGAGGTCGATCAGCATCAGCGCCAGCTGGCGCTGGTCGCGCTCGGCGGTGCGCACGGCCAGCGCCAGTTGGGACTCGAAGGCCAGCCGATTGGGCAGTTGGGTGAGCGGATCGTGATAAGCGAGATGGCGAAGCTGACGGCTGGTTTCCTTGCGCTCACCAATGTCCGTAAAGGTGGCGATGTAGTGGGAAATGGCCATCTGGCTGTCGTGGACCGCAGACAGCGCCAGCCAGACGGGGTGTTGGCTGCCATCCTTGCGCTTGTTCCAGAGTTCTCCCGACCAGACGCCACACTCGCCGACGACTTGCCACAGCGTGTT
>JAKLLI010000340.1 GCA_023150195.1 Azonexus sp. | reverse complement strand
CCAGTTGTTGCGGGTGCAGATGGTCCCGGTATTGAGCGGCGGCGAGGGCAGCGAACGCAAGATGACAGGTTATGTGCTGACCGTGGATAACATCACGCGCAGCATTGAAGAAGAGGAGCGTCGCGATCAGGCGCTGCATACGCTGACGCAGGGCAGTCGCTCGGCAATCGGCAACATCCGTGCGGCGGTCGCTAATCTGATCGACTACCCGGATATGGAAGCGGAGTTGCGGGGACGCTTCCTGCAGGTGATTGACGATGAGGTGGCCAAGCGCAGCCAGTCGATCGAACAGGTGATGAGCCAGTTCTCCGATGCGCTGAAAACGCGCTGGCCGCTGGAAGACATGCTGGGCATTGACGTGATTACCGCGGCGGCAGGGCGGATCAATGATCGCCTTGGGCTGGCGACCAAAAACGAGGAAATCGATGAAGGCCTGTGGCTGAAGGTGGACAGTTTCTCGCTGGTGTTTGCGCTGGTCAGTCTCGCCTCCAAATTGCAGGATCACTATGAGCCGCGCGAATTGCGCTTCCGCCTGACGGCCAATGGCAAGCTGGCGTATCTGGATCTGATCTGGGCCGGGCCGGCGATGTCCTCCGAAACCTTCTACACCTGGGAAATGGAATCCATGCAGATCGGGGCAGAGACCTCGCCGCTGACCCTGCGTGATGTCATCGATCGTCATGGTGGCGAAATCTGGTACGAACGCGAAAAGGCGGCTCACCGCGCCTTCTTCCGCTTCGTGCTGCCGGTGGCGACGCCCGATGCGGAGATGGTGGTGGAAACCCGCCATGTCACCGGTCGACCTGAGTATTACGATTTCGACCTGTTCAAGTTCGAGGATCAGTCCATCGATCTGGATCGCCGCTTGTCCGATCTGGCCTACACCGTGTTCGATACCGAAACAACGGGGCTGGAGCCGTCAAATGGCGATGAAATCATCCAGATCGGCGCGGCGCGCATCGTCAATAACCGCCTGCTTCGTCAGGAAACCTTCAACCAGATTCTGGACCCGGAATGTCCGCTCAAGCCAGAGTCCATTCCGATCCACGGCATTACCGAGGACATGGTGCGCGGTCAGCCAACCATCGACGTTGTCTTGCCGGCCTTCCACGAGTTCTGCGAAGAAACCGTGCTGATTGCCCATAATGCGGCGTTCGACATGCGTTTCCTCCAGCTCAAGGAAGATCGCACCGGCATTCGTTTCACCCAGCCGGTGCTCGACACCTTGCTGTTGTCGGCCGTCGTGCACCCGAATCAGGAGTCGCACAAGCTGGATGTGATTCTGGAACGCCTGGGGATTCACATCGATAGCCGCCACAATGCATTGGAAGATGCCTTGGCGACAGGCGAGGTCTTCCTGAAGCTGGTACCGCTGCTCGAGAGCATGGGTATTGAAACCGTTCGCCAGGCTCTGGAAGCCTCCGAAAAGACGTATTTCGCCCGTGTGAAATACTGAGATGGCACCCGTGCCGGATACCGATCTGCCCAGCGACCAGTTGCCGGCGTTTCGTCGGCAACTGGCGGCGCAGACGTCCGTCGACGGGGTGGTGGCGCTGGCGCCCGAATTGCATCGCCTGCAACGGGCGTTGGCGTTCGGCGAGTTTTCCGGGGTACTTGCCTGCCGCCTCATTTCTTCGCTCAACGACGCGTTGACCGAAAGACTGATCCATGTGGTCGCCGCGCGTCATCGTTTGCCACCTGCCGACTGGTGCTGGTTGTCGATGGGTTCAGAGGGGAGGGCGGAGCAGACGTTGGTGACGGACCAGGATAACGGCCTGGTCTTCGTCGCCAGCGACGATGCCGAAGCCGCAGCGCTGCGCACCTTGTTTTTGCCTTTCGCCGATGAGGTGAATCAACGGCTGGCCGACTGCGGTTTTACCCTGTGTCCGGGCAAGATCATGGCCGGGAACCCGGACTGGTGTTTGTCCTTTGACGAATGGGCAACGCAATTTGCCGACTGGGTACGTTGCCCGTATCCAGAGGCCTTGCTGAATGCGAGCATTTTTTTCGATTTGCGGCCGTTGACCGGGCAGCTATCGCTGGGCGAGCGGCTTCGGGACATCATCTTGCAATTGACTCGCGGTACCCCGGCCTTTCTGCATCTGATGGCGGCGAACGCGCTGGAAGCGACGCCACCGCTCGGTTTTCTTGGCGATGTTGCGGTCGACGCGCAAAAAGCGCTGGATTTAAAAAAATCCGGCAGCCGCATTGTGGTCGATGTTGCCCGTATTTTTTCGTTGGCCGCCGGGACGCCCGCCGTCAATAGTGTGGATCGGTTGCGCGAAGCGGGTGGAGCCGCCGGCATGCCGCCAGCTGAAGTGGCAGCAGCGCAGGCGGCGCTGTCGCATATGTTGCGGCTGCGGTTGGCGCATCAGTCGGGGCAGGAGCACGGAGACGAGGCA
>JAKLLI010000339.1 GCA_023150195.1 Azonexus sp. | reverse complement strand
CACACACGCTGCCGGTCCTGGTGGTTGAAGATGATCCCAGTTTGCGTGAAGCGATTGGCGATACGCTGGAACTGGCGGGGCGCGACTACGTGGCGGTCGATGGCGGCGAGGCTGCCCTGAAAGCACTGGAAACAACGGCATTTTCCATTGTGGTCAGCGACGTGCGCATGATGCCGATGGACGGGATTACGCTGCTCAAGGAAATCCGGGCGCGTCTGCCAAATTTGCCGGTGGTGCTGATGACCGCCTATGCCGAGGTGGAAAAGGCTGTCGATGCCATGCGAGCCGGCGCCTGCGATTTCTTGCTCAAACCCTTTGAACCTCAGGCGCTGCTCGGCTATATCGACCGCTACAAACGGGTGGATGTCAGCAGTGAGGCCGGTTGTATTGCCGAAGATGCCGCCAGTCGCGACATGTTTGCCATGGCGGCGCGGGTGGCCAAAACCGATGCCACGGTGCTGTTGACCGGCGAATCCGGCGTTGGCAAGGAAGTGGTGGCGCGCTATATCCACCAGCATTCGGCACGCAGCGCTGGTCCGTTTGTCGCGATCAACTGTGCTGCCATTCCCGATAGCTTGCTCGAAGCCACCCTGTTTGGTTACGAAAAAGGGGCTTTTACGGGCGCTCAACAGGCGCAAGCCGGCAAGTTCGAGCAGGCGCAGGATGGCACGCTCTTGCTGGATGAAGTGACCGAAATGCCCATGGGGCTGCAGGCCAAGTTGCTGCGCGTCTTGCAGGAGCGCGAGGTGGAACGAGTCGGCGGCAAAAAGCCTGTCTCCCTCGATATCCGCATTGTGGCGACTTCCAATCGCGACATGGCCGAGGCTGTTGCACGCGGGGTTTTCCGTGAGGATTTGTACTATCGGCTCAATGTTTTTCCGGTGGCGATTCCCGCGTTACGCGAGCGCCCGGCCGACATTCTGCCAATTGCCCGGCACTTCCTGAGCCTGCACGGCGAGCGCTTCAAACGCAGCGGCATGCGCTTCACGCCCGCTGCGGAAATCTTGCTGGCTGGCCATGACTGGCCCGGCAATGTGCGCGAACTGGAAAACGTCGTACAACGCGCGCTGATTATGGCGGTGGGGCAAACCATTGAAGCTGGGGAACTGGGACTGGCGGCGCGTGCTCAAACGACTGTCGCCTGCGCGGAATCCGCCTCATGCGGACAGGATGCCGAGCGCAAGGGCGATAGCCGGAATATGAAAGACCTTGAGCGCGAGCATATTCTTACGACGCTGGCAGAAGTCGGCGGTTCGCGTAAGCTGGCGATTGAGCGATTGGGTATTTCTGAACGGACGTTGCGCTACAAGTTGCAGCAGTACCGGGAAGAGGGGCATTATCAGGATTGATCTTGGCCCGAAAATTGCTAATTTGTCGGCAGGAAAAAGGAGTTTGTGATGGATACCAAGGGAATCGAACAGATGTTGAGTGTGCTGCGGTCGACCGCAGCGCAGGCATCGGGCGCGCCGGCTTCAGCGCCAGCCGCCACGTCCGGTGTCAGCGACTTTTCGGAAATCCTGAAAAACTCCATTGACAAGGTTAACCAGACGCAAAAATCGGCCAATCAAATGGCCGAGCAACTCGCAGCCGGTGATACCTCACAGAACCTGCACGAAGTCATGATTGCGCTGCAAACCGCCAGTGTGTCGTTTCAGGAAATGGTGCAGGTCCGCAACAAGCTGGTCTCCGCCTACCAGGATGTCATGAACATGCAGGTTTGATGTGTCGCCACGCGCCACAATGAATTCGGAAATTCGGCGCCGGCCGGATTAAGCATGGAGCAACTGCTTTACTGGGTAGGACTTGCCGCCGTCGCCGTGAGCGCCTTGACCGGGGTGCTTGAGGCCGGTCGGCAGAAGATGGATCTGGTTGGCGTGGTCATGGTTGGCGCGGCGACTGCGCTGGGCGGTGGCACGGTGCGTGACTTGTTGCTGGATCGCCCCGTTTTCTGGATTGCCGACGAGATGTATCTCGTTGTGGCCTTTGTGACCACCCTGCTGGCCTTTTTTGCGGCACGCGGTTTGAAATTACCGCCCCGACTTTTCCTGATTCCGGATGCCATCGGATTGGCGCTGTTTACCATTGTCGGGACACAGCTTGCCTTGGCCTGGCAGGCGCCGTGGTTGGCCGCGACCCTGCTTGGTGTGATCACCGGTGTTGTCGGAGGTGTCCTCCGGGACATTCTGTGCAATCAGGTGCCCCTGGTTTTTGTTCGCGGCGAACTCTATGTGTCAGCAGCCTGGGGCGGCGCCTTGGTGCTGGTGGGGATGAACGGTTCAGGCTGTTCCCCCGTGCTTTCCGCCTGGACCGGTATGGCAGTGGTGCTCGCGACGCGACTTGTTGCCATGAAATTCCGGATCACCTTGCCGACTTATTCCGAAAAAGCCTAGCCGCTTGTCGGCCTCCCGCGCCGGCGGC
>JAKLLI010000338.1 GCA_023150195.1 Azonexus sp. | reverse complement strand
ATTTTTCGTGAGCCATGCGAATGGTGGCGAGACGGTCGGCATGGGTACTGCGGCCGGAAACGAAGGCGAATTTGGGCATGGCCTGCCAGTGGACCGTGGACGAGAGGTCAAAGGACTCACCCTTGTCGACCTTGGCCCAAAGCGCGGCAACAACGGCCGGATCGCGGCCAACCAGATCGAAGACAAAGCGTTCGAAGTTGGAGGCCTTGGAAATGTCCATCGATGGGCTGGAGGTCACATTGGTTTCCGCCGAGGTGCGCGGACGATAGACGCCAGTCTTGAAAAATTCGTCGAGCACATCGTTCTCGTTGGTCGCGAGCACCAGTTGGGCAATCGGCAGGCCCATCTGGCGAGCGATATGACCGGCGCAGATGTTGCCGAAGTTGCCCGACGGCACGCAGAACGCAACCTGCTGGTCGTTGGACTCGGTGGCCAGGAAATAGCCCTGGAAGTAATACACGATCTGCGCTGCCACCCGTGCCCAGTTGATCGAATTCACGGCACCGATCTTGTACTTGGCCTTGAACTCGGCATCATTGGACACCGCCTTCACGATGTCCTGGGCATCGTCAAACATGCCACGCACGGCAATGTTGAAGATGTTGGCATCGGTCAGCGAATACATCTGTGCACGCTGGAAGGCGCTCATCTTGCCATCCGGCGAAAGCATGAAGACCTTGACGTTATGCTTGCCGCGCATCGCGTATTCGGCAGCCGAACCGGTATCGCCGGAGGTGGCGCCGAGGATGTTGATGGACTGGCCGCGCTTGTCGAGCACGTACTCGAACAGGTTGCCCAGCAACTGCATGGCCATGTCCTTGAAGGCCAGCGTCGGGCCATTGGACAGTTCCTGCGTGTACAGGCCGTCCTCCAGCCGGGTCAGCGGGGTGATCTCGGCGGCATTACCGCCATTGCGGGTATGGCGATAAACGTCGGCGGTGTAGGTTTTGGCGACCAGCGCCTTGAGGTCGGCCGCGGGGATGTCGGTGATGAATTTGGAGAGAATTTCATACGCCAGATCCGCATACGACAGCTTGCGCCAGGCATCGAGGTCGGCACGGGTGACTTGCGGGTAGCTTTCCGGCAGATAGAGGCCGCCATCCGGGGCCAGGCCGCCGAGAAGAATGTCGCAGAAAGCCTGGGGCGCGGACTGGCCGCGGGTCGAGATGTAGCGCATGGCGAAACCCTGAAATTCGGAAAAACCGCGATTTTACCGCGTCGACCGCCGGATTCGCATGGCTTGAACGAGGGCAAATGCAAAGAGCAGCATGGCTGCAGCCGTGCAGGGAATGCCGATTTCTCCAATCCCGCACAGAAAGGCCAGACCCGCAGCCAGCCACAATCCACTGCGCAGGCGACCACTGGCAGCGAGCCGCGAACGCATCTGGTCGCGTTCTGGACACCGTGGGCCGGGCCAGCGCCAAACCGGTAGCAACTGACTGAGCGCGCCACTGATCAGCGGCAGCAGAAACGCTACCCCCCAAGCGAGCAAGGTCGGCCGGGCTGCGGTCAATCCAGCGGCATGCACGACGCCCGCGCTCAGACACAGCAGCCAGCCGATCACGGCCGCCAGCAAGGAGGCCGTCACCCCATCCGCGAGCAGACAACGCAGGCCAAAACGACGCAGCCATTGACCAGCCAGGCCCAGTACGGTCACAAACAAGACCGCCGCTGCCGCCACCGACATCGGCCAGAAAGCAGCCACCCCGGCAGCCAGCGCCAGCGCACCGATCGCCATCGGGGGCAGGCGGCGAATCATCCACGGAAAAACATCCGGATCAGGTTTGCCCAGTGCTGTTGGCAACAGCAAGGGGAGCGTGCCAAACGCCGCCAGTCCGACCAGCCCGAGCGTGTTCAAATGCAGGTGAAAGCCCCGCAATGCGTGCCAGTGCGCAGGTAACAAGGCCATACCGACCACCGCCAGCAAAGCGGTCATCAACATGAGCAAGGCCGCCGCGTACCAGCGCCAGCCCGGATGCGGCTGACCCAGACAGGCATGGGCCCGGCCATGAATCCAGTGAAGCAAAATGGCCGCCAGGGCAAGGTCGACCGCAGCCCCGGCATGGACCGTGTGATAAGGCAGCCAGCCTGCCATGCCGGCGACCACGAATCCACCGGTCAACTGGGCCAGTGGCGGCAAAAATGCAATGCGTCCGCCGGGATCGCCGGTCCGGGTCAGGACCGGCACGAAATGCGTCATGGCCGCAAAAATCAGCGGCACGACGCCGATGGCAAATACCAGATGCGCAAGCGCCGCCGGCGTCATCCTGCCGCCCAGCGCGAGGCCGGCAGCGGCCAACACGGCCAGCAGGGTGACGGCAGCCGTTTTCAGCACATCAGCCGACGACCGTGAAGTCGATCACAATGGCACCCGGCTCGCGCTGCACGTACTCGCGCTTCACTTGGTCACCGTAGCGCTGCTGCATCTGGGCAAG
>JAKLLI010000337.1 GCA_023150195.1 Azonexus sp. | reverse complement strand
ATGCTGGCAGGTAAACCGAATGCGGTCGCGCGCCAGCGCGCGCGTGAATTACTCGAAGCGCTCGACGTAGGGCATCGCGCAAACGCCCAGCCGGCTCAGCTCTCCGGTGGCGAACAACAGCGCGTGGCGATTGCCCGTGCGCTCGCCAACCAGCCCCCGGTGATTCTGGCCGACGAACCGACGGCGCCGCTGGACAGTGAACGGGCGCTCAGCGTCGTACAGATTCTCAACGACATGGCCCGCCAATTTCAGACGGCGATCATCGTGGTCACCCACGACGAAAAAATCATCCCCACCTTCAAGCGCATCTACCACATCCGGGATGGTCAGACCTTTGAAACGCAGGGGATGGCCTAAGTCAGCTTGCTCTTCATACGGCTTGCGGCACGATCTCCGGCTACTGCCTAGATTAATGACGACAATACCTGGGTGATCCGGAGGACGCGCTAACCTTGCCCGAAACGCGGGCCGCCCCTTTCGGGCAGTAATCCCCCCATTTTTAGCTGCGGACTGAGCCGCTGAGTCTCCGACTAAGTCGCTGTTGTCAGCCAGCGGGCAGCGATCTCCGTTGCCGCCATCGGACGTGAGAAATAGTAGCCCTGCAACTGGTCGCAGCCGGTATCGCGCAGCATTTCGACCTGGGCCTCGGTTTCCACACCTTCAGCCACCACTTGCAGACCGAGCGCCCGGCTGAGCGAGACAATGGTCTGGATAATGGCCTGCGAAGTCGGGTTGACCGCCGCTTCGTGCACAAAGGCCCGGTCGATTTTCATGATGTCGATGGGCAGGTGGCGCAGATAAGCCAGGCTGGAATGCCCGGTGCCGAAATCATCGATCGCGATGCGGATGCCCATGTCGCGGATTTTGCCGAGGCGGGGCAGGGTGATTTCCGGTTTGGCCATGACCACGCTTTCCGTCACTTCAATTTCCAGACTGCCGCGCGGCAGGTCGTATTCCTGAATGTAGGTGGCCAGCAGGCCGGGTAAATCCTGATGCACCAACTGGCGGGCCGAGACATTGACGGCCACGTTCTGCCAGCCGTAGCCCGCTGCGTGCCAGTCGGCAATCTGCCGGCAGGCTTGCGCGATGACGGTTTTGCCGAGGGCGTCGATCAGCCCGGATTCTTCGGCCACCGGAATGAACAGGTCGGGACGCACAAAACCGATGCCCGGGCGTTCCCAGCGTACCAGGGCTTCGAAACCACTGGCCTTGAGGGTGACGGTGTCGATCTTGGGCTGGAAATGCAGGCTCAGTTCGCCGATGTCGAGTGCCTTGCGTAGTGCGACTTCCATTTCGCGGCGTTTGGCGACGTCTTCGGACAGGGATTCGTGGAAGTAGTCGTAACGGTTTTTGCCGGCGGCTTTGGCCGCATAGAGCGCCATGTCGGCGTTTTTCATCAGGGTGTCGATGCGCTTGCCGTCGTCCGGGTAGGTGGCGATACCGATCGAGGTGTTGACGTAAAGCCGGCTGCCCGAGAGGTCGACCGGAGCTTGCAGGGCGTGCATCAGTTTGTCGGCGATCAGGGCGCAATCCTCGCGTTGCGCGATCGGATTAAGCAAGACCACGAATTCATCGCCCCCCAGTCGGGCCAGGGTGTCACTGGCCCGCAGGCAGGATTGCAGGCGGTCGGCCACCGCTTTCAGCAACAGGTCGCCAATGTCGTGGCCGAGGGTGTCATTGACGGCCTTGAACTGATCCAGATCCATGAACAGCACGCCCACCCGGGACTGGTCGCGGGACGCCCGGGCAATGGCCAGGCGCAGGTGCTCGTGCAGCAGGCTGCGGTTGGCGAGGCCGGTGAGCGGGTCGTGACAGGCCATGTGGCGCAGCTGCTCGTCCTTGTGATAATCCTCGGTAATGTCGTTGAAGACGGAGACGAAATGGGTGATGGTGCCGGTTTCGTCACGCACCGCGTCCATGCTGCGACGCTCCAGGAAAAGGCTGCCATCCTGACGCTGGCTCCACATTTCACCCTCCCATTTGCCGGTGGTGAGCAGTTGTTGCATCAGTTCCATGTAGTGTTCGCCAGTCTGCATATCGGAGCGCAGCAGGCAGAGCGAGGCCTTCAGTGCCTCGCTGGCGCTGTAGCCGGTAATGCGTGTGAACGCCGGGTTGACCTCGACAATCCGGCCCTCTTGCGTGGTCACCATCACCGCCTCGGCGGTATTTTGAATGACGGCGTAGGCCAGCCGATTGCGTTCCGTGCGCAGGGCGATTTCCTGCTCCAGATCGGCGTTTTGTTGGCGCAGGGCGGCCTCGGCGGTGCGCAATTCGCGGTTGAGTTGTTCCACCTGCTCGCGCTGGGCTTGTACATCGCCCAGCAATTCGTCGTTGTGGATGCGCTTGAGGTGGGCATCGATCAGCAATTTGCGGGCGCTGGCATGGCCGAGCAACATGATGATGAAGAAACAGCCGCCAAGAAAGCTGATCACCGAGCCGAATGAGGCTTCCCGGA
>JAKLLI010000336.1 GCA_023150195.1 Azonexus sp. | reverse complement strand
AATCACCTCTTGCGGCGAATACCCGGTAATTTCGCAAAATGCCGGGTTGACCGCGACAATCTTCGCCTCGCCATCGGTGATCGTCATCCCCTCGCTGGCGTTGGTAAACACCCGGGCATACAGTTGCAGCTGGCTTTCCGCCCGCTTCTGAGCTTCGTAGCGCTGAGCGAGATCGGCATGGGCCAGGCTCAGCGAACGACGATCTCGTTCGATGCGGAATACGGCATACACCCCGTAGCCGACCAACAACAAGGACACCAGATAAAGCAGGGTACGATAATGGCCGGCGCGGTGCACGGCAGCTTCGTGGGCATCACTGTACTCATGGAGGATTTCGTCATGCAGACTGGGTGTCGGCGCGCGCATGATCTGTTGAACCAGCGCATACACTTGGGGCCGCAACTCGATCACCTGCCGCGCATGGACCAGCACCTGCGTCATTGGCTGCGCTACTGCCGCAGCCTGCCGCTGTCTTTCGAGTCGCGACAGCGCCGCCAGCAAGGTCTGGCTATCCTCGATCCGTGCCCCTCGCTGAAACCCGAGCAAGCGGCGGATGAAACGTTCGAATTGCGCGACCTCTCCGCGATCGGCAGACCCAAGGTAGATTTCCGCCGCCTGCGGCAGATACAACTCGGAGTTTCGTAACACCGCGTTCGCCCGCTTGAAGCGATCCACATTCAGCGCCTTTTCGGCATAGGCCTTCTCAAAAGCGTCCACACGGAGCAACAAGGCCGCCCGGTCGCGCTCAGCCAGCCCTTGTGGCGTTTCTTGGAGCTGCAAGATTGCCGCTTCAATCTGCTGGCCAAAGGTGACCGTACTGTCGTAGTTCTGCGCCAGATCGGCGTAGCTGTTTACAACCGCGGCCGTCAGCAGCACATCCGCTTGCTGTATTTCCCGCAAGGCGTGCATGTACGCGTAGTGCTGGTCCGGCGAGACCTCTTCGGCATTGATGAAGAGTGCCGTAAGCAGCATTGCCAAGGCACCGATCAGCGCGCCATGCCACAGGATTCTGGGTTGGCCAGCCAAGGTAAGCAGCTTCATTCCCCTACCCTGCTGCCCAGATCGGGGGCGGTCAAACTATTCAGGAATGCGACGATCAAGCGAACATCCTCGTGTTCAAGATCACGCCCCAGTTGGTAGCGGCCCATTACCTGAATCGCTTCGGCAAGCGTCAGCGCCGAACCATCATGAAAATAAGGGGCGGTCAGCGCAACATTGCGCAAACTGGGCACTTTGAAAACGTGCCTGTCCTCCTCGCGACCCGTCACGTTAAAGCGTCCCAGATCGGCGACGACCATGGGGCGATTGGCGAAGTAATCACCGAGCACGCCAAACTTCTGGAACATGTTGCCACCGATCAATACGCCCTGATGACAGCTGCTACAGCCCAATTCCCGGAAACGCTTGTAACCGCTCAATTCATCTTCGGTCAGGGCGGTGCTGTCACCCAGCAAATAGCGATCAAAACGACTGTTGACCGTGACCAGTGAGCGCTCGAAATTGGCCAGCGCGCTGGCGATGTTTTGCGCCGTCAGCCCATCGCTGTAAGCCGCTTGAAACCCCTTGCGCAAAGCCGCATCCTCGTTCAGGCGAGCCACCACCTGACTCCAACTGGAATCCATTTCGGCGGGATTGTGTATCGGGCCGGCAGCCTGCAGTTCGAGCGTTGCTGCACGCCCATCCCAGAATTGGGCAAAACTGAGGCCGCTGTTCAGTACGCTGGGCGCATTGACCTGCCCCAAGGCACCGCCAATCCCAACCGATACCCGGCGATTATCTGTCCCCCCCGCCGCCAGCACGTGACAGGAAGCACAACTGACCGTGCCATCCCGTGACAGGCGCGCATCGGAAAAGAGTTGCTGCCCGAGACGAATGCGGTCGACACGCAATGCCCCCGGTTTTCGCAGCGGGACGATAGGCTGCAAAGCCTCATCCTGAACAGGATTGCCGCGATTGAAATACAGTGCAGCGGGATCCGGCTGGTGCCCGGAAAAAACATAAACCCCGGCCATCAGCGCGAGTACCAGTGCGATCAGCCCCAATGCACGCGGCTTCGTCACTTGGCGAAACTCACACAGTTCTTTCCCGAGCGCTTGGCCGCGTAAACGGCCTCATCCGCGCGGCGCACAAAACCAAGGCGGTCTTCGTCAGTCTGCCATTCCGCGACACCGATACTGACCGTGCATTGGATGATCTGCCCCACCGAGGTCAACACACGGGTGTCGGCAAAGCGCTGACGCAAGCGTTCCGCCAGCACGCCGGCGGCCTCGAGTCCCACCTCGGGCAGAATCACGACAAACTCCTCACCGCCATAGCGGAAAGCACAATCGTCGCGGCGCAGGGCATGGCGGATGGCATCGGCGAGTCCGCGCAAGACCTTGTCGCCTTCAAGATGGCCGAAACCATCATTGATCCGCTTGAAGTCGTCGCAATCGAGCACCAGCAAGGACAAAGGATGCTCCCCCTCCGCCAC
>JAKLLI010000335.1 GCA_023150195.1 Azonexus sp. | reverse complement strand
GTGCTGGCCTCGGCGTGGCAATGTGCGCCATACGTGCTGGCCAGTTTGTCGCGGGCCTCGCTGCCGGGGTCGCTCACGTGGATGTTGGCTGCGGCAAAGCCCTGCTTGAGCATGCCGCCAATGAGGGCGTTGGCCATGTTGCCGCCGCCAAGGAATAGGATGTTCATGCGTTGTTTCTTTCACCAAAAATGGCCGTACCGATGCGGATGAGGGTAGCACCCTCGGCAATGGCGGCTTCGAGATCGTGGGACATGCCCATGGAAAGCGTATCCAGCGGCAGCCCGGCGGCGCGAATTTCATCGAACAAGACCCGCAGTCGGCGCAGGGGTTCCCTTTGTTGCGCGATGTCGTCTGCAGGTTCGGGAATCGCCATCAGGCCGCGCAACTGGAGTCGGGGCAACTGACTGACTTGCTGGCAGAGCACCAAGGCCTCGGCCGGCGTGCAACCACTTTTGCTGGCCTCGCCGGAAATATTGACCTGAACGCAGACCTGCAGCGGTGGAAAGTGCGCAGGGCGTTGCGTCGACAGCCGTTCGGCGATTTTCAGGCGGTCGACCGTATGCACCCAGTCAAAATGCTCCGCCACGCTGCGCGATTTGTTGCTCTGCAGGGGGCCGATGAAATGCCATTCGACGCCACGGTCAACGCCCAGTGCCAGGCATTTTTCAACGCCTTCCTGCACGTAGTTTTCACCGAAGGCGGTTTGTCCCGCCGCCAGGGCAGCCTCGATGTCGGACAGCGGCTTGGTCTTGCTGACGGCCAGCAGGCGAATCCCGGAGTCCTCGCGGCCCGCTGCATTGGCAGCGCGGGCGATGCGGTCCCGGATGGCTTGCAGGTTGTCGGCGATTGCGCTCATAATCTTCTGGAATTTTTCACCCGCCCGAGTATACACGGGCCTCAAGGACCGACCGCATGGACATTACCGAACTGCTGGCATTCAGCGTCAAGAACAAGGCTTCCGATTTGCATCTGTCGTCCGGTTTGCCACCGATGATTCGGGTTCATGGCGATGTGCGCCGCATCAATCTGCCGCCAATGGAGCACAAGGATGTGCACGGCATGGTGTACGACATCATGAACGACGCCCAGCGCAAGACCTATGAAGACACGCTGGAAATCGACTTTTCCTTCGAGATTCCCAATCTGGCCCGTTTCCGGGTCAATGCCTACAACCAGCAGCGGGGCGCGGCAGCCGTATTCCGGACCATTCCGTCCAAGGTGCTGACGCTGGAAGAGCTGAACTGTCCCAAGATTTTCAAGGATATTTCCGAATACAACCGTGGCATTGTGCTGGTGACCGGGCCGACCGGTTCCGGCAAATCGACCACGCTGGCGGCGATGGTCAATCACATCAACGAGAACGATTACGGCCATATCCTGACGGTCGAAGACCCCATCGAATTCGTGCATGAGTCCAAGAAGTGCCTGATCAACCAGCGGGAAGTCGGCCCGCACACCCAGTCGTTCTCGAATGCCCTGCGTTCGGCACTGCGCGAAGATCCGGATGTGATCCTGGTCGGCGAATTGCGCGATCTGGAAACCATTCGCCTGGCACTGACGGCGGCGGAAACGGGTCACCTGGTGTTCGGCACCCTGCACACCTCATCGGCGGCCAAGACCATCGACCGTATCGTCGACGTCTTCCCCGCGGCCGAGAAGGACATGGTGCGCTCGATGCTGTCCGAATCCCTGCGCGCGGTGATCTCGCAGACCCTGCTCAAGACCAAGGACGGCCAGGGCCGGGTGGCCGCGCACGAGATCATGATCGGCACCCCGGCGATCCGCAACCTGATCCGCGAGAACAAGATCGCGCAGATGTATTCCTCGATCCAGACCGGTCAGAATGTGGGCATGCAGACCCTCGACCAGTGCCTCGCCGACCTGGTGCGACGCAACGTGGTATCGGCTGCAGAAGCGCGCGTGAAGGCGCAGAACAAGGACAGCTTCGCCGCCTGAGCGGCATTCCCGAACACGGCGGCGACGCCGGCAGGAGCACGCAGCAATGGAACGCGACCAGGCCCTCAAATTCATGCACGACCTGCTGCGGCTGATGCTGCAGAAGAACGGCTCCGACCTCTTCATCACCGCCGGCTTTCCGCCCGCGATCAAGATCGACGGCAAGATCGTGCCGCAGTCCAACCAGATCCTGCAGCCGCAGCACACCTCGGAACTGGCGCGCGCCGTCATGAACGACCGCCAGGCGGCGGACTTCGAAGCACACAAGGAATGCAACTTCGGCATCTCGCCCGCCGGGATCGGCCGCTTCCGCGCCAACGCCTTCGTGCAGCAAGGCCGTGTCGGCCTGGTGTTGCGCACGATCCCGCAGAAGATCCCCAACTTCAAGGAACTCGGCCTGCCGCCGGTGCTGACCGAGGTCGCACTCGCCAAGCGCGGCCTGGTGATCTTCGTCGGCGGCACCGGCACCGGCAAGACGACCTCGCTGGCGTCGATGGTCGACTACCGCAACGAGAACACCTACGGCCACATCATCACGATCGA
>JAKLLI010000334.1 GCA_023150195.1 Azonexus sp. | reverse complement strand
CCTGCAGGGCCAGCGCATCGGCTGGATTGTCGGCTGCGGCTTCGCCATCATCGTTCCCTGGCTGAGGTATCACAGCAGCACGCATTGGCACTTCTGGGCGTATGAGGCCTCGGAGTGTTTTTTCTATGGTGTGGCCTATTTTTTCAATGTCCTGACCGCGGCGCACTTCAACCTGCTGCGCAACATGTTTCAGCGGCGTCTGGTGGAGGAGGTTGAGTTCAACACGCGTCAGGCCCGCCAGCATCTGACCTCGCTGGAGTTCAATGCGGCGCATGATACGGCGACGGGCTTGTTGAACCGCGTTGGGGCGGTGGAGGCCCTGCGTAGCGCAGCCATTGCGGGCGAGATACCGCCCCTGGCGATTGCCTGCCTGCGTTTTCATCGGGTCAATGAACTGGCCTGTGTGTTCGGGATGGACAAGGTGGATCAGGCGCTGGCCGAGTTGGCCGCCCTTTTGCAACAGCGACTTCCCGCTGTACGCTGGGTGGCGAGAATTCGCCATGATGAATTAGCCCTGGCGCTGGGGGCGGCCGAGGATCGCAGCCAATTGCTCGCGCAATTGAACGCGGTGGATCAACTGGATCGTGACGGATTGTTGGCGGAATTCAGCCTCCAGGACGAATTTACGTGTGGCGTGGTCATCGGCGAGTCGCATGCAGGCAGCCCACCCGATGAGCGCCTGCGCCAGGCCGAGCAAGCCCTGCTGTTTGCCATCGCTCATCAGGTGCGCTGCCAGGTGCATGATCAAGCCTTGACCGATCATTTTCTGGCGTACAACCGTCGCTACGAAAAGCTGCGCGTGGCCATTGCGGCGGAAGCGCTGACGCTCCACTATCAGCCGCAGATTGATTTGCGCAGCGGGCAAGTGGTCGGGGTCGAGGCACTGGCACGTTGGCAGGATGCCGACGAGGGCATGGTTCCGCCGGATGTTTTCATCCCCATCATCGAGTCGACCGGGCTGCTCCCCCGTTTTTCGCGCTGGACCATTCGCCAGGCCTTGAAGGATGTGGTGGCCTGGCAAGCGGTGTGGCCGGGAGTGACGGTATCGATCAATCTTTCCGCCGATGCCCTGCACGATGACGAGGTGCTGGCTTTCATTGGTGAAGCGCTGGCTGCCAGCGGGGCTGATCCGCGCTGGGTCATCATTGAGCTCACCGAAAGCGTGATGTTGCGCACGCCGGAAGTGGCCGTCGCCAACATGCAGCGACTCGTCGATCTGGGCTTGCGGCTCTCGATTGACGACTACGGCGTGGGTTTCTCCTCGCTGACCTATGTCAAGCAACTCCCCGCCCATGAGTTGAAAGTGGATCGGCTGTTTGTCTCCGGCCTGCCGCAAAATCCCCTGGATCGGGCCATTGTCGATTCCACGATTGAGTTGGCGCACAATCTCGGCTTGAAGGTGGTCGCCGAGGGGATCGAAGATCAAGCAACTCAGGCCATGCTTGAGGCTTCCGGCTGTGATATCGGCCAGGGCTGGCATATTGCGCGCGCCATGCCATTTGAATCATTTTTGCGCTGGACACGGTAGAATGGCATTTAAATAATTCATCGCTGGTTCGGGAAAGCAGATTCATGAACGCAGGAAGTCACGATTTACCGCAGGGGATTCAATGGCCCTCCCACTATCACCCGGATGTGGCGCCTGTGCATGTCAGGAATGAACTCTTCATTCCTGCCGACATTTCGCTGGTCTGGGCCTGGTTATGCCGTGCCCCCCTGTGGCCCACTTGGTATCCGAATGCCCATCGTGTGCGCGCTGCCGATGGCAGCCGCTTGGGGGATTTGGCGTTGGGGACGGTGTTTCGCTGGACGACATTCAGCGTGCCAATCGAATCCCGGGTGCTGGAGTGTGTATCGCAGCAGCGACTGGCCTGGGATGCCAAAGGCATGGGGTTGGATGCCTACCATGCCTGGCTGCTGACGCCTTCGAAAGGCGGCTGCATCGTGCTCACCGAAGAGTCTCAGCATGGCTGGGGTGCCCGATTGGTGAACTTCCTGTTGCCGCACCGGATGTGGGAAGGCCACGATGTCTGGCTGCGCAGCCTTTCCATTCAGTGCAGCAAAGGAAAGCCGCCGGCCATCTGAGCGGCAAGGAAAAGCCGCTGCGGGGCAAAATGCCAGCGTTGGGTTTGTCTGGCCCCCAATGAAAAGAGCCAGTTAGGCGGGGTTGACCGCAATTCGGCGTGAGAAATGAAAAAGGCCAGCACCTTGTGGGCGCTGGCCTTTTGAATGCTGCCGGGTTTTGGCAGCAATCATTGAACGGTCAGTTCTTAGTGGAACTGTTCTTCTTCGGTCGAGCCGGTGAGGGCCTTGACGGAGGAGGAACCGCCCTGGATGACGGTGGTGACTTCGTCGAAGTAACCGGTACCGACTTCCTGCTGGTGGGACACGAAGGTGTAGCCTTGTTCGCGAGCGGCGAATTCCGGTTCCTGAACCATATCGACGTAGTGCTTCATGCCTTCGCCGCGAGCGTAAGCGTGGGCAAACTTGAAGGTGTTGTACCAG
>JAKLLI010000333.1 GCA_023150195.1 Azonexus sp. | reverse complement strand
ATACCCACACCGCCGATGGCCTCAAGGTTGCGCTCGAATACCGCCAGCCTGGGTTGACCATGGTCGTGCTCGAAACCGCGCAACCGGCCAAGTTCGAAGAAACCATCCGTGAAGCCCTCAACACCGAACCGGTGCGCCCGGCTGACCTCAAGGGCATCGAAGCCTTGCCGCAGCACGTGGTGGTGATGGACCCGGACGTCAACGCGATCAAGCAGTTTGTGGTGGAACGGGTGTAAATCGCAGCCCGAATGCGGGCAGGCTTGAGCGCTTCGAATCAGGGCCGGTTCGCCGTCGGGTGAGCCGGCCTTTTTGCCGGGTGTTATCCGGGGATGAACCCGGGATTGCCCATCGCCGTGCTCACGGCTTGCGCAATCCGCAAGGCCTGAGCTTCGTTATCGGCAATATCCTCGGCGGAATACGGCGTATCCCTGGCTTCCATGCTGGTGTGAACGCCATCGATTTCGGTGATGGCCACGGTGTGCCGTTTTTCCACCACTTCCCGGCAATACACGGCGGTCAGCGGGTAGCTGTCGCCAACCTCGGGAATGCCGGTCTCCGACGCAACGGCAAAGATTTCGTAGGTGTCATCGTGAATTCGGCTCACGATGCCGAGCATCGCATCGAACCGTTTGCGCCCGGAGATGAGTATCTGGTTGGCGAGGATTCGGGCAGCACGGAGGTTCATGGTCTTGAGTCCGGTCAGGTTTGTCAGCGAACCTCATCCACGATTTGCACCAGGCGGGCTTCGATTTCGCCCGCCAACGCACTGATGGTGGGCGAAGGATTCAGTCCAGCGAATTGCTGCGTGGGCCGCAGGATACTGATCCAGGTGGCCCCATCGTCAGTGTGCACGCAGATGCGCCAGGGGAGCGTCAGCGCGAGCGAAATATCCCGTTGCAGGAGTTTTTCTGCCAGCGCGTAATTGATGATGTCGAAATAGGCGGCATCCTCGTCCAGTTCGCTGCCTTTGATACGAGGGCTCTCGCTCAGGTCACCCTGATGCAGGGTGACGAAGCCCAGCCGCTGGATGACCGGTTCCAGATCGAATACGACCTCGGCAAAGGATTTGCCGCTTTCGACGCAATAGCGCATGTCAGCCCACAAAGCGCATCGACAGGTCGAGCGCCTTCACATCCTTGGTCAGCGCACCGATGGAAATCCGGTCGACACCGGTTTCGGCGATCCCGCGCAGGGTGTCCAGCGTGACGTTGCCCGAGGCTTCGAGGATGGCGCGGCCCGCGTTGATGGCCACGGCTTCCCGCAACAGCTCCAGCG
The DNA here is from genome assembly GCA_023150195.1 of Azonexus sp. Classification (GTDB taxonomy): domain Bacteria; phylum Pseudomonadota; class Gammaproteobacteria; order Burkholderiales; family Rhodocyclaceae; genus Azonexus. Next base: position 1,237 of record JAKLLI010000333.1, on the reverse strand, counting down.
TGAAATTGTCGAGCAGGATCATCCGGGCGCCAGCATTCAGCGCCTGGTTCAGTTCGTCTAGATTTTCCACTTCCACCTGAATGAACTTGCAGCGGTCGACGGCGCCCGCCGCCACTTTTTGCGCTTCGGCCATCGCCTGAGCGATGCCGCCGGCGGCATGAATGTGGTTTTCCTTGATCAGGATGGCGTCCCACAGGGCCAGCCGGTGATTGCCGCCGCCGCCGGCACGGACGGCATATTTCTGGGCAATGCGCAGACCGGGCAGCGTTTTGCGGGTATCAACCACCTGGGCGCGGGTGCCGGCGATGGCGTCGGCATGGATGCGCGCCTTGCTGGCCACGGCGGACAGCAGTTGCAGGAAATTGAGGGCGCTGCGTTCGGCGGTGAGCAGGGCACGCCCATTGCCGTCGATTTCGCAGAGCAGTTGATCGGCGTTGACGCGGTCGCCATCGGCCACATGCCAGCGTACGCGGGCGGTGGGATCGACGCGGGTGACGCAGGCATCGAACCACGCGGTGCCGCAGACCACGCCGGGTTCGCGGGAAATGACGGTGGCGTGAACCTGGCGATCTCCGGGCACCAGCGCAGCGGTCAGGTCGCCGGGGCCGACGTCCTCAGCCAGTGCGGCGTCCACATTACGGGCGATTTCTTCGGCGAGCGGGTAGTCAAATTCGATGGACATGGGGGCTTCGAGTGGGCATGCTAAGGGCCGAATTGTAACGTCAGGGGAATGCAATGTCCGAGCTTCTCGGGGTTTTTCATGTCAGTCTGGGCGTCCTGCTGGTGCTGGTGCTGATTCTCTTGCTGTTCTTCTGGTACCTGCGTGACATCACGCAAAAGCGCCATACGGTGCTGCGCAATTTCCCCATCGTCGGGCATTTGCGGTTCTTTTTTGAAAATCTCGGGGAGTATTTCCGCCAGTATTTTTTCCTGGGTGACCGCGAGGAAATGCCCTTCAACCGGGCGACCCGTGGCTGGGTGTATCGCATGGCCAAGAACGAAGGCGGCATGCTCGGCTTCGGCTCGACCTATGACATCAGTCAGCCCGGTGCGCTGCTGTTTGTGAACGCCGCCTTTCCCGTGCTGGAGTCCGACCATCAGCCGACGCCACCCATCGTCATCGGGGAAGGATGGTGCGAACACCCGTTTACCGCCCATTCGCTGATCAACATCAGCGCCATGAGCTTTGGCGCAATTTCCCAACCGGCGGTGCGTGCGCTGTCCCGCGGCGCGGGTA
>JAKLLI010000332.1 GCA_023150195.1 Azonexus sp. | reverse complement strand
TCGTCGGTTTGCATCGGGTTTGAGCTCTATTTCTCTCAGGTTTCTATGACCAGTATTTTAAATTCTCGGGGATTCACTGCGTGGAAAAATGGCCGTAATCCTTGCCAGAGAATGTGTCGCTGGGTTTTGCAGGGCCGACTACAAAAACAAGCAGATCCGCCAATCGCCGACGATTGAGGGGGCCTATGAGGCAGAGGATTTCTTTCCGACCCTGAGCGACGGGAAATGGTTGCAGTTCACGGCGGCTCCCCTGTTTGACCCGAATGGCAAGGTCATCGGGGCCATCGAGAATCTTCAGGATGTCACGCGCCAGCGGAATATCGAGATCGCCTTGCGGCGTTCGCACGAAGATCTCGAGTCGCAGGTGGCAGCGCGGACCCGGGAACTGGCGGAAAAAAACGCCGCACTCGCACAAGCGCTGGATCGCCAAACTGAACTCGATCGCGCTAAAGCCCAGTTTCTGGCCGCCGTATCGGATGAACTCAAGTCACCGCTCGATTGCATCCTGGGTTTGTCCGATCTGATCCGGATGCGTAACGCCGATCCAGAGATTACGCATGATGCGGTCGAGATTCAGGACAACGCCAATCAATTGCGGGTCCTGCTCAGTGATCTGGTCGCCATGTCCGAAATTACGGCCGGTCGCGCCCAATTGGTGGCCTCGCCCTGCAATCCGATCGAAACCACGCAGATGATTGTGAGCGGCTATCGGCAGCGTTTGGGTGGCGATTCTGAGCGTATTCGCCTGCAGGTCGCGCCGGGCTGTCCGGAAATGTGGTTTGGCGATGCCCGGCGTTTTTTGCGCAATATTGAGGCCTTGCTCGAAAATGCCTTGCATGTTTCCGGCACTTCGCCGGTCGACATCCTGCTATCGCGAAAATCGGAATCGCTCCAGGTGAGGGTGGTGGATGCCGCACCCGTCATGGACGAGACTGCCCGGGAGCATGCTTTCGAGCATTTCAGCCGCTCCGACCGGCATCAGGCCGATGCCATGGCCGGTAATGGCATCCGTCTGGCCTTGGCGCGGGCGCAGGCCTTGATGATGGGCGGTAGCCTTATTGTCGAGCCCGGTCCCGAGGCCGGTAACGCCTTTGTGTTCACCGTTCCGGTCAGGGCACCTTACTGAGCCGCGCAAGGCCCTCCCTCGTCAGCGCCATGAGGGCCAAACTTGCGCACCCAGGCGGCCCAGACTGAGCTGGTCAGGGAAAGCGCGATCTCAAATTCGCTATCCTCCAGCCAAGCGGACTGCGTGAGCCAGCGTCGACCCGTCAGGCAACGCAGCCCCAGGACCCGGCTTGGTAACCCGCACAGCCCGCAAATCGATGACTCGGTGAGACGTCTGGGGATGATTTTTGGCGGCCCGGCAACGGACAGTCCCTGAGCTTCTACGGTATCATTGCCCTCTTTTGCGCGGCGGCTTGGCGTCGCCAGCCATTCTTCGAAGGATTTTCTGCTTATGTTCGACGCAGTCCGCAACAACAAGAGGATCGTCCAGGGCTTCCTGGTCCTCATCATGCTGCCTTTCGCATTTTTCGGTATCGACTCTTACGTCAACAATGCCGGCGGCGATGATGCGGTGGCCACGATTGATGGCGACAAGATTACCCGCCAGCAGTTTTCCACGGTCTTGCGTGAACAGATGGATCGCCTGCGTGGGCAACTGGGTGAGCAGTTCGATCCGAAAATGATGGACACGCCGGAAATCCGCAAAACCATTCTCGATGATCTGATCAATCGTCGTCTCCTCTTGGTCGAATCTGCCAAGCGTCATCTGGTGGTGGGTGACGATCAGGTCCGGGCGGCGATTGGCTCGATCGAGGCCTTTCAGCAGGAAGGCAAGTTCTCGCAGGAACGTTACACCAGCCTGCTGGCCGCGCAGGGCATGAGCCCGACCGGCTTCGAGGCTCAGATTCGCCAGGATCTGATCCTGCAGCAACTGGCCGGCAGCCTTGGCCGTTCGGCCTTTGTGTCGAAAACGGTGGCAGAGCGCACCATCGGCTTGCAGTCGGAAACCCGAGAAGTTCAGGAACTCCGCCTATCGATCGGGGATTACCTGAGTCAGGTCAAGCTGGCCGAAGGCGCCGCCAAGCAGTATTACGAGGCCAATGCACGCAAGTTTGAAACGCCGGAACAGGCGCGTGCCGAGTATGTCGTGCTCTCGCTGGACGGTCTGGACATCAAAATCAGCGACGAAGAAGTCCGTGCCTGGTACGAAGGTCACAAGGATCGCTACCAACAGGGCGAAGAGCGTCGTGCCAGCCATATCCTGATTGGTCTGGAAAAGCAGGACAAGGCGCAGGCACGGACCAAGGCAGAATCGGTGCTCAAGCAGGTGCAAGCCAAGCCGGCAGCTTTTGCCGAGTTGGCCAAGCAGTATTCCGACGATCCCGGCTCTGCGGCACAGGGTGGCGATCTGGGATTTTTTGCGCGCGGCATGATGGTCAAGCCCTTCGAAGACAGCACCTTTTCGCTCAAGGACGGTGAAATCTCGGGCATTGTCGAATCGGACTTTGGTTTTCACA
>JAKLLI010000331.1 GCA_023150195.1 Azonexus sp. | reverse complement strand
TAAAGACCCGGTCACGGTGGAACTGCAAATCGCGGCGGTGTTCGACAGCGGCCAATACGCTTTGGTGCGCCTCGTCGATCCCAATGGCAAAGCCATGCAGGAACGCAACAGCCCGCCCGAGAGTAGCGACGTGCCGGCCTGGTTCAGCAAGCTCTTTCCCATTCAATCCCGCCCGGGCATCGCCCAGGTGAGTGCCGGCTGGAATCAGTTTGGCACCATCGAACTTGTCAGCCACAGCCAGTTTGCTTACCGCGAACTGTGGAATGGCGCAATCAAGCTGCTGATCTGGTTTGCGCTCGGCGGACTGGCCATGGGCTTTGCCGGCATGCAGGTCTTGCGCCACATCAAACGGCCGCTGGATGCCGTGGTCGGTCAGGCGACCGCCATCAGCGAACGGCGCTTCATTCGTATCGACGAACCCCGTACCCCGGAACTTAACAGCCTCGCAAAAGCCATGAATGCCATGGTCGACCGCGTCAAGGCGATGTTTGCCGAGGAAGCCGCACGGCTGGAACAGGTCCGCCGCGAGGCCACACTGGACCCGCTCACCGGGCTAGCCAATCGCGCCTATTTCATGAACCAGCTGGCCAATGCGCTCATTGATGACGATGCCCCGCCCAGCGGCAGCCTGCTCCTGCTCCGGCTGGCGGACCTGGCCGGCGTCAATCGCCGCGCCGGACGCGAAACGGCCGACGAAGTCCTGCGCCGACTCGGCGCCAGCTTCGCCGAACAGCTCGGCAAGCACCCCGGCAGCGCGGCCGCCCGCCTCAATGGTGCCGATTTTGCCCTGCTGATGCCCGGCAACGAACCTGCACAACCCTTGATCGACAGCCTGCTCGACAGCCTGCGCAATCTGCTCGCCGCCGGCCTGCTGGACGAAGCCCGCGTGGCGCACATCGGCATCAGCACTTACCAGCACCGCGAGGCCATCGGCACGCTGCTCGCTCGGGTGGACAGCGCTGTCGCTGCCGCCGAAGCCGATGGCCCGCTGGGCTGGCGCAGCGCCGACCAGGCCGGCAGCCAAAGTGCCACCAGCCACGCCGACTGGAAGCAGCTCCTCAAATTCGCCATCGACAGCCATCGCCTGCGGCTGATCGAATTCCCGGTCGCCCGCAACGGCGGCGCCCTGCTCCACCTCGAATGCCCTTTGCGCCTGCAAGCCACCGAGCAAGGCGAATGGCTGGCCGCCGGCAGTTTCATGCCCATGGCCAGCCGCCTGTCGATGACCAGCGAACTCGATCTCGCCGCCGTCGGCATGGCGCTGGATCGCCTCAACGACGACGTCCCGGCGATTGCGGTCAACCTCTCCGGCGAGTCAATTCTGGAGGAAGATTTCCGCAGCCGCATGCAAGCCCTCATCGCCGCGCGCGCCCACCTCGCGCCCAGACTGTGGATGGAAGTCGCAGAAAACGGCGCTTTCCAGCACTTTGACGCCTTCCTCGACTTTGCCCAGCGCCTGCGTCCCTACGGCTGCCGCCTCGGCATCGAGCATTTTGGCCGCCAGTTCAGCCAGATTGGCCGCCTGCACGACATCGGCCTCGATTACCTCAAGGTGGACGGCAGTTTCATCCACGCCATCGACACGCAAACCGGCAATCAGGCCTTCCTCAAAGGCCTGTGCAGCATTGCCCACAACATCGGCCTCACCGTCATTGCCGAAAGCGTGCAGACCGCCGAGGAACTGGCCATGCTGCCGACGCTGGGCTTTGACGGTGCCACCGGCCCCGCGGTTTCCGGACGCTGAGCATGGCCAAGGAAATTGAAATCAAATGCACGGTGGCCCCCGAGGACATCGCAAAAGTCACCGCCCACCCGTTAGTTTGCGACTGGCCGGCCCGCAGCCAAGCCTTGCAGAACACCTACTACGACACGCCCGAGCTGGATTTGCACGCCCGCCGCATCGCGCTCCGCTTTCGCAAAAAGGGCGACAACTGGCTGTTGACCGTGAAAACCGCCGAAGCCTCGCACGATGGACTCGCCATTCGCAACGAATGGGAAGTGGCCGCCCAGCCCGGCATCTTCGACTTTTCCCACGTCGACCATCCGGCCATTCGCACCCTGCTGGAAGCCTGCCAACCCCGGCTCATGCCCATCTTCACCACCGATTTTCAGCGCGAAACCCGGCAGATCATCTATGGCCAATCCCGCATTGAAATGGCCATCGACCAGGGTTTCATCGAAAGCCACGGTCAACGCGAGGCGCTATGCGAAATTGAACTGGAATTGCAGGCCGGCGAACTGGTGGATCTGAACACCTTTGCCAGCGAACTGCAACAAAGTCTGCCGATTTCGCCCAGCGATATCAGCAAGGCGCTTCGCGGGTATCAGGCGTATCACTTGGCAAAAGCGGATTGTGTCCCGTGACGTGGTGTAAGAGGCAATCAGGAAGTCAAGGCTTCCGGCAAGGCTGTAGCGAATCGACGCCCTCCGAATAGCACCTGAAACGGCGTCGTTCGCCTCAGCATCTGAACCCAAAAGAAAAACCCCGGGGCCATCAAGCACCGGGGTTTTGGGGAGAACGAGGGAATCAGGAAAACGTGGTCTG
>JAKLLI010000330.1 GCA_023150195.1 Azonexus sp. | reverse complement strand
CGGCGGCATTGAAGTCACCAGCGATCTTGCCCACCTTGGCACCGTTGGTGAACAGTTCCGGCTTGACCTTGGTTTCGTGGAAACCGGTGCCCTTGTCGCTGCCCGGCACGTACAAGGCGCCCATGCCGGAATTGGCAATGGCCTGAATCACGTTGGCGGCCTTGATGACTTCTTCCTTGTTGTAGGTGCCTTCGACATTGCCCTTGATGCGGCCCATGTTCCAGCCCATGGTGGCGTAGGAGGCCTGACGCCACTTGATGGCATCTTCGACCTTGACCTGGGCGAATGCGGTGGTGCTCAGGGCGGTGGCAAGCAGTGCAAGCAAGACTTTGTTCTTCATCGTATTTTCTCCGTAGGATAGGGAATTGGCTGTTCAGGCACCCGCAGGGTGATCACGCAAGTTCCGCAAAAATTATAGCCCGCTTATATGATAAAAAAACAAACGCTCACTGAGCGAATTTCATCGCCACAGTGAGCGTTATCGAACAGGCGATTACAGCGCGAAAACGTGCTTCACCCGTAAGGCCGACGCACCGGCATCAATCGCCAGCAAGCGGGCAATATTGGGATGTTTTCCGGGATTGAGGCGCTCATCCTCGGTATGTTCGGCAAACAGTTCCAGCCCCTTGCGGGCGGCTTCGGCATTGATCGAACCATAAGTCTGCGCCAGATGGTTGTAGACCGTCAGCGACCCCTGGCTACCCGCCTTGTTTTCAATGCTGGCCACGACATTGCCTTCGGCATCCAGCAGGTTGATCGCCGCCAGATGCGAAATGCCGGGCAGCTTTTTCAGATTTTCAGCAAAACTCATTTATTTCCAGCCTTTCCTGGCCTTGACCATCCCCACCATGAAACCGGTGATGAAGGTCGCCAACGGCAGCATCAGGACGATGCCCTTCATGCCGCGCGTGAACTCGAATTCGTTGAACACGACCACCGCCGTCAACACCACCAGGCCCAGCGCGAGGCCAATGGTGCCACCTTTGATGCCACCGCGAATCACTGCCTGCTCGGCAAATTTTTCCGCTTGCGCGCAGGCCGGGCAGAGTTTTTTGCCCGAATCGGCGGGTTGACCGCACTTGTGGCAGGACATCAGATGCGCTTGGCCAGCTCGGCCGCCTTGCCGGTGTAATCCCAGGGCGTCAGCTTGAGCAACTCGGCCTTGGCAGCCTCAGGAATCTCCAGCGTGGACACAAAGGCCTGCATGCCTTCACGCGACACGCGGGTACCACGGGTCAGTTCCTTGAGCTTTTCGTAGGCGCTGGGCACGGCGTAACGGCGCATCACGGTCTGAATCGGCTCGGCGAGCAGTTCCCAGTTGGCGTCGAGGTCGGCCTTCATCAGGTCGGCATTGATTTCCAGCTTGTTCAGGCCCTTGAGCAACGAGTCGTAACCGAGCAGCGCGTAGCCAAGGCCGACGCCCATGTTGCGCAGTACGGTGGAATCGGTCAGGTCGCGCTGCCAGCGCGAGATCGGCAGCTTTTCGGCGAGGAATTTGAGCATCGCATTGGCCAAGCCGAGGTTGCCTTCGGAATTCTCGAAATCGATGGGGTTGACCTTGTGCGGCATGGTCGAGGAACCGATTTCGCCGGCCTTGACCTTCTGCTTGAAGAAGCCGAGGGAGATGTAGCCCCAGACGTCACGATCGAGGTCGATCAGGATGCTGTTGGCGCGGGCAAAGGCATCGAACAACTCGGCCAGCGCATCGTGCGGCTCGATCTGGATGGTGTAGGGGTTAAAGGTCAGGCCCAGCGATTCGACAAAACGCTTGGCGAAGCCTTCCCAGTCGTAGCCGGGGTAGGCGGCGAGGTGGGCGTTGTAGTTGCCGACCGCGCCGTTGATCTTGCCCAGCAGTTCGACCTGGGCGATGCGGGCGCGGGCGCGCTGCAGGCGGTAGGCGACATTGGCCATTTCCTTGCCCATCGTTGATGGCGTTGCCGGCTGGCCGTGCGTGCGGCTCATCATCGGAATGTCGGCGTAGGCGTGGGCCAGTTCAACCAGCTTGGCAATGACCTTGTCCAGCGTCGGCAGCATGGCCTGTTCGCGGGCGCCCTGGCACATCAAGGCGTGCGACAGGTTGTTGATGTCTTCGGAGGTGCAGGCGAAATGGATGAATTCGCTGACCTTGGTCACCTCGGCGTTGCCCTTGGTGTTTTTCTTGATCCAGTATTCCAGCGCCTTCACATCGTGGTTGGTGACGGCTTCTTCGGCTTTCACTTCAGCCGCCTGTTCGGGACCGAAGTTGGCGACCAATGCATCCAGTTCGGCCACGGTCGACGGCGAAAAAGCGGCGATTTCCGTGAAATGCGGCTCGGCGGCGAGCGCCTTCAGCCATTCGATTTCCACTTTCAGGCGGGCCTTGATCAGGCCGAATTCGGAAAAATGCTCGCGCAGGGCATCGACCTTGCCGGCATAGCGGCCATCGAGCGGGGAGATTGCGGTCAACGGGTTGAAATCCATGTAAACGTCCTCATCAGTCAAGACCGCAATTTTACCCGCCCGACCGCTACGCGCGCCATACGCTATAATCCGGCCTCCTCATTCAGAGTGCATGCAATGAAGCTG
>JAKLLI010000329.1 GCA_023150195.1 Azonexus sp. | reverse complement strand
CCCGGTTTTTCCCGGTTTGCTTGGCTTCATACATGGCTTCGTCGGCGCGTTTGAGGGCGCTGGCGGGGTCGTCGGCGGCGGTGAAGGCGGTGACGCCGGCGCTGAAGGTGATGAGCACCTTGTCGTTGTCGTGCAGGAAAAAGCGTTTGGTGAGTTCGCGCTGCAGGCGGGTGATGGCGTGGCTGGCTTCGTTGAGCGCGGTGTCCGGCAAGAGAATGACAAACTCTTCACCGCCGTAGCGGGCGATGGTGTCTTGTGGCCGCAGGGTGTCGCGGCAGACTTTGGCGAGGTGGACGAGGGCCTGGTCACCGGCCTGGTGGCCGAGGCTGTCGTTGAGCTTCTTGAAGTTGTCGATGTCGAGCAGGGCAACGCAGAGCGGGGTTTCGTGGCGCTCGGCGCGGGCGATTTCCTTGGCGAACATGTCGTCCATCCCGCGCCGGTTAAGCACGCCGGTGAGCTGGTCGTGGCGGACGAGGTCGCTGGTTTCTTCGAGTTCTTTTTCCAGTTCGCGGATACGGGCTTCGGATTCTTCGACTTTTTGCCGGGTTGACCGCAGCTCGTCACGTGAGCGCTGGGCGTTGATCTGGATGTTGCGCGTTTCGCGCATGACTTCGCCCAGTACGGTTTCGAGCTCGTTGATGTCGTTGGCGGCGCTGACCTTGGCGGCGCAGCTTTCGATTTTGTCGTGGAACTCCGAGGTGGCTTCGGCAAAGTCGGCCAGATGATCGACAAAGCCGGCGAGCATTTGCTTGATGGCGTTGCGGGCGTCGTTGAGGCCGGCCTTGAGCTGGCTCTGCTTGAAAATGACTTCCTTGAGGCGGCGTTCGGCATCGTCGATGGCGCGCTGCGAGAGCGGCTTGGCGATGATGTCGCGCACGACTTCCATCTGGCCGTGCAGCCAGCGGTCGTCAATGACCAGTTCGTTGACGTTTTCAATGAGCAGGCGCAGCAGGCCAAGCAGGCTCTGGCGCAGTTCCGCCTGATCGTCGGCGAGTAGCTCCAGCTTGAAGGTGAAGCGCTTGAGTTGAGCGATGAAGGCTTGCAGGTCTTCGGGCTTGCCGGCCTTGCGGATGGTGCTGGCCAGCGTTTTGGCGTCGCTCGACAGCAGCGGGCTTTCGAGCAACTGTGTGGCGATGGCGGTTTCGAGCGTGTAGGCGAAGAGTTCGCGCAGTTCGGGCAGCAGGGTGGCCGGGAGGGGCACGGTCGACGCGGCGGCAGGGGCCATTTCTGCGCTTTCCGGGCTGTCGACCGCTGCCGATTCGTTTTCGCGGCCTTGCCCCCAGGATTTGAGCAGGCTTTGCAGACGGGTGTAGAGGGTGTCGGGATTGCTGCTGTTGCCAAGCACGTGTTCCAGCGCATCGCGCTTGCGGGCAGCGGTGAGGCCGGGATGGCGGGCATCCCATTGGCGCAGCAGGTCGGTAATCAGTTCACCCCAGGCCAGTTTTTGCGTATCGGCCAGGGCGCCGACAAAGTCGGTCAGGCTTTTTTTGTAGCTTTCCCAATCGGCTGCTTTGACGGCTTCTTCCAGTTGCCGTGCCAGTCGCAATTGATCCGGCGAGACTTTGGGCAGGGCGGCCGCGAGCGAGCGTAACTGGCGTTCGGGAAACTCGGCCTTGCTGACGGGCTGGGTACCGGCGATTTCGTGATACAGCGTCAGGTAATTGTCCGGCGTCGGCGCAATGCGGCGCGTTGCCAGTTGTTTAAGCGTTTCGCGGGCGATTTCAAAGGGGTTGGCAGCCTGGTTCATGTTCTTTTGCGGTTCAGCTATAATTCGCGCCCTGCCGTGCCCCCATAGCATGAAGGTCGTGCAGTTGATTTGTAATCATCAGGTGTTGGTTCGATTCCGACTGGGGGCACCAAATAGATCAAACAGTCAGGCCATTCTTCGGGATGGCCTTTTTGTTTTATGGTTTCTGGGTAAGCCATGCGTAGGCGAATTTCATCGATGCTTTCGTGGAAACAGTTTAATACTGAGCGTGATGATAGCGCTTGAGTGCTACCCGGTGATGCCTCGGGGGGGCGCAAGTTGTGTGGTAAGCATAGGGGGAGTAGCTTCAAGTTAATTTTATATAATTGGTCTATAGTTTTATATAAATTTCTATATTTGTGTCATCCAGGGTTCTATAGTCGCTATATAATCCATCTATAGTTTTCTATAGGTGTGCTCATGTCGAACGCTCAGGTTCTTTTCCGGCGGCCAGCACTGGCGGATCGTCTCGCAAAGCAGATTCTGGTTATTGGCGTGGGGAGTGCAGCCAGTTCAGGGGTGTTTTTGGCGGCACCCAGGCGCACTGGAAAGTCGACCTTTGTACGGGAGGATCTGCGTCCAGCACTAGAGGTGGCGGGTGCTTTGGTGGTGTACGCAGATCTTTGGGCAAACCCAAGCGCTGATCCTGGCAATGTGATCGTGAGTGCTATCCGAGCAAGCTTGGCGAGCAATGATGGCGTTGTTTTGCGGCTCGCCAAGCGTGCTGGCATGGATAAGGTTAACGTCGGCAATGTTTCGTTCGACCTGGATCGTGTGGGTCTTGGCAAGGATGTTTCTCTCACCGAGGCGCTGGTGGCCTTGTCTGATG
>JAKLLI010000328.1 GCA_023150195.1 Azonexus sp. | reverse complement strand
TCCGCTCCTCCAAACTCCGATAGCTGAACATCGCGTGCTGTGTGGTATCCGCCGTTCTCATCTTCTTCAATCTCGTCCTGACCAGGTCGCCATTATCTCATTGGCATCGGCTGGCTGGGGTTTTTGAGCAGCCTGTTAGGGGCTCGCCGGCGATGCGCAATTCGGCCAGGGGGCCGGTTTGCACGACACGATCCCCGTAACGCGGCGCTTTGGCCCAGGTGTAGCAGTCGCTGCCCGGCTGATGATCGGGGATGGTTTCGCCGGCCCAGGGATGACGGCCGCCCGGGTAATCGAGGAACCAGCTATGGCGGACGTGCTCGTTGATCTGCAGGTGATCGAGGGCTTCGATCTGCTCGGTGTCGCCGTTGTAGAAACCGGCGGGCCAGACACTGCCGCTGCCGTCCGGCAGCGGGTTGACGCCGTAACTCAGCAGGTGGGAACTGCCCTGACCCAGACGATGCAGGCCGATATCGCGGGCAAAACGGTTGAACAGGCCGAGGGCGCTACTGGAACGCGTGCTCGAAGCTTCCTGCCAGCGGAAGAGGGCATCGGCGCTGTCCAGCGCCAGCCATTCGTCGAGATTGCCGCCGATGACCTTCTCTTCGAACCACTCCCGAACCTTGACCAGGATGTCGCGGGTTTCCAGCAGCCGGCGGTGATTGGCGGGCTGGCTGATGCCGCCGGGCAGCATATAGGTCGAATGCGGCCACTGGCCACCAAAAATGGCGACGATACCGATCAGTTCCCGGGTGGCGCTGAGGCAGCCTCGCACCACATCGCCCTTGAGGGGCGCAAATGCTTGCGCCAGTTCGGCCGCCATGGGGTGTCCGGCGTAGCCCGGTGAACAGAAATCCGGGGTGAAAAACAGAAAGGTCTGGCGCAGGTCGCTTTGCAGGGTTTCGGCCAGCAGGCAGAGGTTGCGGACATGGACAGCATGTTCTGGCGGGCTAATGCCGGCGAGTTGCTCCAGCGCCCGGGTTGCCGCATAAAGATGCGCGGTGCCGCAAATCCCGCAGACCCGTGGCGTGATGACCAGCGCATCGCGCGGCGCTCGGCCGATCAGCAGTTGCTCGAAGCCGCGATACAGGGTGCCGATGCAGCGGGCATCCACCACCACGCCGTCTTCCAGATCAAGCTGGAATTCGAGGTCACCCTCGACGCGATTCAGGTCAATATCGACGGTAATTCGGCTCATGGTTCCATTTCCCGGTTGACCACCCGTTCCGGGGCGGCGGCGCGAGCGAGGTTTTTATAGGCCATGTATTTGGCGCGGGCCACGCCCAGCGGCAAAAATTTGGGGACAACACCGATTTTTGGGGTGACGAAAAGATCGCGACCCGATGGAAAATCGGGCGAGGTGCAGCCAAAACAGGGGACACCCGCACGCGTCTTGCTGCTGTGTCCGTTCCATAGTTCGGTGTTGCACGGGGCGACCGTCTGCGGTCCACGGCAGCCCAGACTGAAAAACATGCAGCCGCGGCCGCCCAGTGCTTCTTCCTCGATGTCGTATTCGTGATACTCGTTGCGCGTGCAGCCCTGGTGCACCAGGCTGGCAAAAAACGCGCTGGGGCGGTTCAGTGTATCCAGCGCCAGGGGCTCGCCCGATGCCAGCATGGCAAGCACCTTGGTCATGGTGTTGGGATGGGCCGGGCAGCCGGCAACGTTGATGACTGGTTGCCCACTGCGCGAACGCCATTCACCGGGCAGCAAGCCGCCCGGCGCGCCTTTGTGAAACTGCAGGCCGGTGCAATCGGTGGGATTGGGGCCGGAGGCATGGACGCCACCAAAGGCTGCGCAGGTGCCCATGGCGACGACGTGGGTGGCCAGCGGCGCCAGTTCGCGGACGATGTCGATTTTGGCTCGCCCCTTCCAGGTGTCGTACTGGCCACTGCCCTCCGGGCCGAGCATCAGACTGCCTTCAATGCACAGGATGTCAAGCGTCTGTTCGCCGCTGGTCAGTTGCGCCAGTACGTCGCCAAAGCGGCGTTCTGCGGTCAACGAGGGATGCCAGAGCAAATTGATGTCGTACTGGCGCAGCAGGTTTTCCAGACTGGGCCGGTCGGCGCAGAGCAGGGCCATGGTTTCGCCACTGCAGGCGCCGGTTTGCATCCAGACGAGATTGATCATGGTGCAATCCTGAAGAAGATATTAAGTAATATTAATATCAAATGTAGCAATAGTCGAACTGTTTCGCTATTTTTCAGTCAGCAGGCGGCTGGCAATTTCGGGTTTGACGATGGAGAAGCTCAGTTTTGTTCTACCGCGTAACTTGAGCAAGGCCTTGTCCTTGCTCACCAGCAGGTCTGCGCCGCTACGTGCCGCCAGTTCAAGGAATTTTTGGTCATCCCGGTCCTTGCATCGGGGCAGTGGGGGCGCTTCGTCATCTGCCACCAGCGAGACCAGCGCGCGATAGCGGGCGTAGCGCTCGGCAATCATGGCCTCGGTCAGCTTGAGCTGCGGATAGGTCAGCACGCGGCGGAGTTCATCGAGCGTGCGTTCATCGACCAGGCATTCGATCTGTCCGGCTTCCAGCGCCGCCATGATGGGGACGGCATCGACGTTGGCCCAGTGGAAGAGATCGAG